>JANOOQ010000324.1:0-6891 GCA_031421515.1 Leifsonia sp. | reverse complement strand
GACGCAAAGTGGATGCAATAGCCCGACTTCTCTTGCAAGAACTTTGCGAGCACGGAAGCGCCGGTGCCGTCGTAGCCCTGTTCAACCGGCGCGTCTAGCGAGTAGGCGAAGTCGCCATTGCGAAAGAACTCTTGCAGCGCGATCGCTTGCTCGTAGTGCGTCGCCGCGCGGCCAACGACGTCGCGAGCCGTCACTGCGACGATTCCGGGTAACCCCTCGGGAAGCGCGAGATAGCGCTCGAACTGGGCAGCTACTGTCGTTCCCGCGCTCTCGAGCTGGTCGACTGACGGCGCGATTTGCAGACTCTCGACCTCGTACGCTTGGTTGCGCGCATTCGAGATGGTTGTTCGAACCGTTAGTCCGTCGGGCTCCCACGACCAGTCACCAGCGAGGCCATCAATGCTCGTGGGCGCGTACGGCACAGGGAGCCAGCGACTCAGGATGTCGGCAACCGCCACGTTGGTCGTGATGGGTGTCGCGGCGACGGCGGGCTCGCGACCCGGCGGCGACGCGAAACTTGCGACGTCGTTGGCTTCGATGAACTCTGTCGCTGTGGGCTCCCACGTGACTCCCGAAAAGTCATCGAGCACAGCGAGGCGCAAGTAGACGCCCTCGAAATTCGTCGTCGTATACGTCAGTGCGAGCGACGGGTCGCCGCGACGCAGACTGTCGCCGAGAGTCAAGATCGGGTTGATGCCGCTCGTGAGCCCGCCGACGCCCAACGACGTGTTAGCAGGCGTCACCGAAGGAAGCACGGTCGGGGCGACGAGAGACGCGATGACCGCAACACTGCCAATCGCGACCGCCGTGCGCCTGCCGTCTGGCCGGGAGTTCACCAGAAGCATCGCGAGATACACGGTCGCTGTGAGAGCGAACAAGAACGGATCGTTGAATTCGCTGCGCACGAAGCTCGGCACGAGCACGAGGCCGAGCAAGGGCACTCCCGCAAGTGCGGGCGACTTCGCGAGATTCGCGAGCGTGTCCATGAGGAAGGCGATGACCGCGATGCCAATACACAGCAGGTACAGGATGCCCGTGTCGACGTTAGCGGGAACCTCCTGACTCGCGATCGAGGTGCGCCCTGCAGTCTCAAGCATTCCGAACGCTTCGAGCGTATCGAGCGTCGGAATGACCCACAGAATCGCCGTGTCGCTCGCAAAGACGATCGTGAGCGCGACGGTGCCAGCAATTGCGGCCGCGAGCGTTGGCCACCCGCGCGCTCGGCTCACCGACCTTGTAGCCGCGGCGGCCGCGAGCACAACCGCGGCAATGAGCACCATGGTGAACCACCAGTCGGGCCCGTTGACGACGGTGTTGAGTGCCGAAGACGCGAGTGCGAGTGCAACCACCATCAAGCCGCTCATGAGCCACGATCGCGCAACAGTTCCGGGCGCGGCGGGCGTGCGATTAGGACTTGCCACGAGACCGCCCTGTCTCGACCACGACGGAATTCCAAGCAGCAGCGAGATCTACATCCGACCGAACCGCGACAACGAGCCACCCCGCATTCTCGAGCCGTTCGGCGACCACCGGGGCCGACCCCGCGATGCCAAAAGTGCGGTCAAGCACGTCGAGAGCCGACACGTCTTGAACCATGAACGCGACCGCTAGTTCGCCCGGGCGACGCTGGGCGAGCATCCAATCGACGGTCTCGGGTTCGGGAACACCGACGAGCGCGACGAGCGGCCCCGTCGACCCGCGCTCGCGCATTGAGAGGTTCGTGGTTGCGGGTGTGAGGTGGATTGACGCGAGCCGCGCGAGAAACTGCTCATCCCCCCAACTTCGACTGCGACCACGACCGTGCGAACCGAGCTGTTCGGGCCCCGTCTCGACGATCGTCACGAGAAATCCGGACCGCCGCAAATGCACCGAGGCCGACGCGAGCATGCGAACGACCCACTCGAACGCGGGGCTCTCGGTGGCGGCATCCCGCTCGTCGTGCGATGTCGCGAGATAGCTACTTCGAGCCGTGTCGACGAGAATGCGCGCTTCAGGAAAACTTCGCTGCTCCTCCTGGCGAACCATGAGGTCGCCATGCCGAGCGGATGCACGCCAGTGCACCCTTCGCATGGCGTCGCCGTCGCGGTACTCGCGTGTCATGACGTCGTCGTCATCGCCCGTCTCCTTGCGCTGAACAAGGCGGGACTCCCCGTCGCCCGCGGGAATCGAGAGGCCAGTGTCGCCGAGAGCGACAATCTCGGGCGTGACGGTGAGCGATTGGGCTTGATCGATGACGAGACGGCTCGTCGCGAGCCCGAACGCGTCTGTCACTTCGACGCTCAAGGGTCCGATGTCAATGACTCCCCGGTGAGGCGGGCGCACGTCGTACCCGATGACAACCGAATTGCCCCGGCCGTCAAACCGTGGGCCTCTCGGCAGCAACGCGGGAAGCCACGCTTCACTTGTCGTGAACGGATGCCACGGCACGGCGTCCCACCAGCGGGCCGGCATGCTCGACGCACTTGCTGTGTTGCGCACGTGCAGCGTTACGGACGCCGCCTCGCCCGCGTGAATCAGGTTTGGTCTAAAGGATCTCGCCACGGCGATTCGCGGGCGTCGAGCCCTGACGAATGTGAGTGCGACAATCGGGAGAGTCGCGAGGAAGCACGCGGCGAACAAGAGCTCTTGGCGGCCGCCTGCGTATGCCCCAATGAAGGCGACGCTCGCGGTTGCGAGAAACCACCAACCGCGGCGAGTCAGAGTGGCACGCTTGAGGTTTGACACAAGCCCAGGGTCAGACACGCGCCGAGCCATGGGTCAAGCGGGGCCGCTCGCGCTCAAGGGCACGGGCGTCTCCGCGACGATTCGACTGATGATGTCGGCGACGCTCGCGCCAGACACGTGCGAGCTCGAGGCACCCACTCGGCGGGCGGAGATGAGCCGATGCCCAAAAACAGGAATCGCGAGCTCGTCGATATCGTCGGGCAGCACGAACTCGCGGCCATCGAGAGCCGCTCGCGCTTTGGCCGCGCGCACGAGTTGGAGTGTTGCTCGCGGGCTCGCCCCGAGCCGCAAGTCGCGGTCAGCTCGAGTCGCATGGGCGATCGCGACGGCGTATTGTTCGACAGCTTGGCTCGCAAAAACTTTTCGCGTCGTTGCGATCATCGACGCGAGTTCCGTGCCGTTCACGACGGGCTCGAGTGCGTCTAGAGGGCTCGCCGCATCGCGCGTGCGAAGCATCGCGAGTTCTGCCGCGGCATCCGGATATCCCATCGAGATGCGCACCATGAAACGGTCGCGCTGGGCCTCGGGGAGCGGGTAGGTGCCTTCCATCTCGATCGGGTTTTGCGTCGCGATCACGATGAAGGGAGTCGCGAGCGCATACGTGCGACCGTCGACGGTCACTTGGCGCTCTGCCATGCTCTCGAGCAGCGCGGATTGTGTCTTGGGGCTCGCCCGGTTGATCTCGTCGCCGATGACGATGTTGGCGAAAACGGGGCCGGGCTTGAACTCGAACTGGCGGTCGCTCTGGTTGTAGACCGATACTCCAGTGATGTCGGCGGGCAAGAGATCGGGAGTGAACTGGATGCGGGAGACCGAGCAATCGACGCTTTTTGCAAGTGCGCGAGCGAGCATCGTTTTGCCGACCCCGGGAACATCTTCGATGAGCAAATGGCCCTCGGCGAGCAATACGGTGAGGGCCATTTCGACCGCGGCGCGCTTGCCGTCGATGACGGTCTCGATACTGCGCAAAATCGCGCGCGACTTCGAGTAGAACTCGTCGTAATCTAGAGCGGCGGCCTCGGCGTCGAGGTCTTGCGATTTACTCTCCACTCTGGGAGTCTGCCATGCGGATTCCGCCGTGGAACCTGTGAGTTCGTCGGTCTCGCTCGCCGCTAGCCTGAGACAGTGAAGATCACGGTGCTCGCGGGCGGGGTCGGGGGTGCGAGGTTCTTGCGCGGACTTCGGTCGGCAGCACCCACCGATGACATCACCGCAATCGTCAACGTCGGCGACGACATGTGGCTCGCTGGGCTTCGGATTTGCCCGGACCTCGACTCGATCATGTACACGCTCGCAGGCGAGAACGACGAAGAGCGCGGCTGGGGTCGGGTCGGCGAGAGTGAGCGCGTGAGCGCGGAGCTACTCGCGTACGGCGTCGGATGGCCGTGGTTTACGCTTGGCGATCTCGACCTCGGTACCCACATCACCCGGACCCACTACTTGCGCTCGGGCATGCCGTTGTCTGAAGCGACCTCGAGGGTCACGGCGCGTTGGCCGCTCGGTGTTCGACTCGTGCCCGCGACAGACCATGAGGTCGAGACCCACATCGAAACGGATTCGGGCACGATGCACTTTCAAGAGTGGTGGACTCGATACCGCGCTTCGATCCCCGCTCGCGCCTTCGAGTTTCGCGGGGCCGTCGATTCGGTGCCAGCGCCCGGGGTGTTGGCCGCGATCGATGAGGCCGACGTGATCGTGCTCGCTCCATCAAACCCCGTGGTGTCGATTGGGGCGATTCTGGCAATTCCGGGAATACGCTCGGCACTCGTCACTGCCACTGCTCCCGTCGTCGGTGTGTCGCCGATCATCGGCGGTCGCGTCGTGCGTGGCATGGCCGACGCGTGCCTCAGCGCGATCGGCGTCGCAACTGCCGCGGATGCGGTGGCGCTGCACTACGGTTCGCGCGCGTCGGGCGGCTTGCTCGATGCGTGGCTCGTGGACGAGGCGGATGGTGCTCTCACACGCTCGATCGAGGCCGCGGGAATCACGGCTCGCGCCGTGCCCCTCTGGCTGCACGACCCCGTGGCGAGTGCCGCGGTCGCTGCGGCGGCGCTCGAACTGGCTCTCTAGCTTGCTCTCTAGCTTGCTCTCTAGCTTGAACGCAGCAGTCGCGCCGCTGTCGTGATCACTCGCGGGTCCGGAAAGTCTTCGCAGTATTGATACGAGTATCCGAGTCGAATTGTTCCGCCCGTCGCGATCACAAATTCTGCGGTTGCGCGCCACGGGTCGTCGACCGCGGGGCGACCATCCATTCGCCGCGATTCTTGAAATCCACGGCCAGTTTCTCTATCGTGCGCCCACATCGTTTCTGGAGCGTCAAAGAGCACCTGCTCGGGTTGCCAGTGGCCGATTCCGTAGGCGTCGTAGACGGCGCCCGTGGGATCGCACAAGATCGGAAACTCAACATTTCGCAGGGTGCGATACGCGGACGCCCGCTCCGGTTCGCCTTGACCCACGATCACGACCGTGAGCCCGGCTTCGGCGAATGCCTTTGCTTCGGCTGCGAGCAGTGACGCGCGTTCGACTCCGCACCCGCACCCGAAGTGACGCCAAAAGATGAGGAGACACGGTCCCGTGTTCCAAAACTCGCTGAGTGCCCGCTCGCGGCCGGTGTGATCGAGAAGAGTCGCGTCGGGCGCCATTGCGCCGAGGCTCAGCACGTTGCTTGCTGGCTTTGTCGGCCCGCTCACCCACGCTTCGATCCAACGATCCTCAGCGTCGCACACGAGGGATTCCAGGTGGTCCATGCGGCCAGTCTAGGTGGGCGCATTGAGTTGACGATATGCCGAAGTGTGCTCGCCGAGCATCCCCGTTCGAGCGAGTGCATCGAGATGGCTCTGGGTATCAACGTCTCTACGGAGACCGGGCCAATCGCCCGAGATTTCGACGTAGCCCGCCGCCGCGTGTGCCGCGCGCGAACCCGGACCGAACGCGAGTACATGCCTGTTCCGAGAGGTGGCAGTTGCGAGCGTCGTGCCAGTGCCCTCCGAGTCGGCGACAATGGCGAGCGGATGCCCAAGGGCCTCGGTGAGCGCCGCGCTCAACTCGGCGGGGCGCAAAGCGGGAATGTCGCCGAGAAGCACCGCGCGGTTGCGTCCGAGCGCGAGATCGTTCAGCATCGCCGGGTTTGGCGCAGCGGCCGGATCGGTCGGCTTTGCGCGAGTGCTCACACCGACTGCTGCGAGCCCTGCATCGATCGCCGCGCTCAACCCCGCGTGTTGGTTAGCGAGTGGGTCAGAGACAACGATTGCGCCCGTGTGCAGGAACGGTTCACCCGCAGAGGTCACGACGATAACCTCGTCGACGCCATCGGTCGCGAGCGCTGCCCACACGGTGTCGAGGGCCATCGCGATTGCCAAGCCGCTGTTGTTACCCGAGCCAAACCGGGACTTACTGTTCGAGGTTCCCTTAACGGGGATGACGACCGACCACATGCGCCGAGTCTGCCACGAGCGGCATGCCCCGGCGGACTAACGCACCCTCAAGGTCACCCCGCCGTCATCGCAGCATCTGCTTCGGCCACCTCGCGCGCCCGGCTCGCGTCCGCAATGTGCCAGTCCACCACACCCCCGCGTACTGAACCCCCGCCCGCCGAACTCCCGCGCTCCACCCCACCCCGCATCGCCGCGACCTCGGGCGTGCGACTCGGCATTTCGATGAGAGTCTGTTCAGCATCAATCGATTTCGGCGGCTTGAGCCAATAGGTCCCGTCATCACGACGTATTCGCCAATGATTGTTGTGAATCAACAAGTGATGCCGTCGACACAAGAGGATTCCGTCGGCCAGGTCGGTTCGGCCGCGATCGCGATGCCATTGGTTGATGTGATGAGCCTCCGTCCAGGAGGGCGGACGATCACACCCCGGAAAGCGACATCCGCCGTCCCGAACAGCAAGCACGATCCGTTGAGCGGGATTGAACAGCCGCTGTGTGCGACCTAGATCCAACGCTTGGCCCTTCGCGTCGAACGAGATGCCAATCGTGCCCGCGTCGCACGCGAGTCGGTCGATCGAGTCAAGCGAAACCGGCTCGGCCGAGCCCTCTATTCGCCCAAAGCCGACTCGATCGCGCAGGTTGTCGGCGGTGACGATGACTCGAACCGCGGGTCGCACCCCCGGCATGCGCGCGGGATTGGCGTCGACCGCGATGCGCACGAGCCCTATGAGCG
>JANOOQ010000323.1:0-2184 GCA_031421515.1 Leifsonia sp. | reverse complement strand
CGTCGCCGACGTAGTGTCGACGGGCTCAACTTTGCGCGCGCAGGGCCTCGAGATCTTCGGCCCCGTCATCCTGGACTCCACGGCGGTCCTCATCAGCCGGGCAGCCGACGTTCCCGGAGTGTCGACTCTGCAACGCAGGCTTCAGGGTGTGCTTGTAGCTCGGCAGTTCGTGCTCATCGATTACGACGTGCCCGTGACGCTGCTCGAGCAAGCCACGCGCGTGACGCCCGGCATCGAGAGCCCCACGATTTCGCCCCTGCACGATCCCGAGTGGGTTGCTGTGCGGGCGATGGTGCCGCGCGCCGACACCAACCACGTCATGGACGAGCTGTACGAAATCGGCGCTCGCGCGATTCTCGTGAGCTCGATTCACGCCGCACGAATCTGAGATAGGCGGATCTGACATGTCGGTCGCTGTCCGAGTCATTCCGTGTCTTGACGTTTCCGCGGGGCGGGTCGTCAAGGGCGTCAATTTTCTCAATCTGCGCGACGCGGGCGACCCCGTCGAACTCGCGCGCAAGTATTACGAGCAAGGCGCAGACGAGATCACGTTTCTCGACGTCTCGGCGACGGTCGACGGGCGCGAAACGATGCACGATGTCGTGCGCGCGACCGCGGAGCAAGTGTTCATTCCGCTCACGGTCGGCGGGGGCGTGCGCAGCGCCGATGATGTCGCGCGACTGCAGGCGAGCGGCGCAGACAAGGTCGGGGTCAACAGCGCTGCACTTGCGCGGCCCGAGTTGCTCACCGAGATCGCGGACCGATTCGGTGCTCAGGCTCTCGTCGTGTCGCTCGACGTAAAGCGCCGCGGTGACGCATTCATCGTCACGACGCACGGCGGCCGAACTGAGACCGATCGCGACGCGCTTGATTGGGCGCGCGAAGCGATCGAGCGCGGCGCGGGCGAGTTGCTCGTCAACTCGATCGACGCCGACGGCACGAAGCGCGGCTTCGATCTCGAGCTCATCGCTGCGATGCGCGAGCTGTCGAGTGTCCCGGTGATTGCGAGTGGCGGTGCAGGGGCGGTGGGTGACTTCGCGCCCGCGATCGCTGCGGGTGCCGATGCTGTGCTCGCGGCATCCGTATTCCACAATGGGGAGTTGACGGTCGGCGACGTGAAGAGCGCGCTGCGCGAAGCGGGATTGGTGACGAGATGACCGACATGACCGAATTGACGGATGCCACGGTCGGCGAGGTCATCGATCGTGCAAGATTCGCGGCCGATGGCCTGATGCCCGCGATCATCCAACAGTGGGACTCGAAGCACGTGCTCATGCTCGGCTACATGAACGCCGAGGCGCTGCGGCGCACACTCACGGAGGGTCGCGTGACGTTTTGGAGCCGCAGTCGGCAAGAGTTTTGGCGCAAGGGCGACTCGAGCGGCAATCGCCAGTTCGTGCGGGGCGCCGCGCTCGATTGCGACGGGGACACAATTCTCGTGACGGTCGACCAGCACGGCCCCGCGTGCCATACGGGCGCGCACGCGTGTTTCGATGTGGATCCGCTGACGCCGCACGTGGGGAGCGCGGATGACTAACACGACGACTCGCACCGACTTCGACGAGAGAGTCGCAGCGGGCCACCGGGTCGTGCCCGTGATTCGCGAGATCTTCGCCGACGGTGAGACGCCCGTGGGTATCTACCGCAAGCTCGCGGCAGGCAAGCCCGGAACGTTTCTGCTCGAGTCCGCCGAGCAAGGCGGTATTTGGTCCCGATTCTCGTTCGTCGGGGTGTCGAGCTTCGGTGTGCTGACGCAGTCGGGGGATGCCGCGACCTGGCTCGACTACGGACTCCCCGTCGATCGCGCGCTCGGCGCCGATCACCCGGCTGGGCCGCTCGATGCAATCGCGCACCTCTACGAGCGCTGGAGCACTCCGCGCGTCGACGGACACCCACCGCTCACGGGCGGGCTCGTGGGCTTCATCGGGTGGGAGGCGATTCGTCAGATTGAACGATTGCCGGATGCCCCGCCGGCTGACTTCGCCGTGCCGGGTCAAGCGTTGAGCTTCGTTTCCGAGCTCGTCGTTCTCGATCACCGGTTCGGAACCGTCATGCTCATCGTCGCTGCCCTCAACGACGATGTTGACCCGCCCGAGTCGCTCTGGACAGAAGCGCAAGAGCGACTCGACGCCATGCAGATCGAGCTGAGCCAGCCGAGCGAAGCGTGGCTCGCGAGCGTCGACC
>JANOOQ010000322.1:0-4085 GCA_031421515.1 Leifsonia sp. | reverse complement strand
CTCAGCACCAGCGCGCAGAAGGTGAAGCGCGAGCTGGCCAAGGCGGCCAAGGCCGCGGCCTGAAGGCTGACGAGCCAGCGCATATCGCGTAGGGTGGATTGGTAACTCCGCCCACTCTGGAAACGCAAAATGCCCACGGTTGAAGCGACAATTCCGCTGTTTGAAGTCAACCCGGCCCTGGATCGGGCCGGGCTTTGCGCGGCTTTCGCCCGCGAGGGACGCGTTCAAGTTCGCGACGTGCTGTCCATGCGAACCGCAGGGGAAATCCACCGCATCCTCTCGGCCGACACCCCATGGGGTCTTTCCTGGCAGGCAGGCGGTAACGCACCGGAGCATGTCCGGCCCAACGACCTGGCAGGGCGTTCGCCCGCGGAGCGCGCGGAGATCGGCGAGTCCTTGAGCGCTGCAATGAGCGGTACCGGTTACGGCTTTGCCTATTCCGCCTACCCAATCGTCGACGCCTATACCGGCCAATGGAATCCCGGACACCCGCTCGACCTAATCCTTGAACACATCAACGACGAACCGTTCCTTGACCTTGTCAGAGAGATCACAAGCCTGCCGGATCTAGTCAAGGCCGACGCCCAGGCAACGCTCTTCGGTCCGGCGAACTTCCTCTCGAGGCACAACGACACGCATCTCAGCGAGGGCTGGCGCATTGCCTACGTGCTCAATTTCACGCGCGAGCCGTGGCGCGAGGACTGGGGCGGCTATCTCGTGTTCTTCGACGGGCAAGGCGACATCGTCGCGGGCTACAAACCGCGATTCAATACGCTCAACATGTTTGCGGTGCCGCAATGGCATTCGGTGACTTACGTGCCACCTTTCGCGCCGAGGGGGAGGTTTGCCATCACCGGCTGGTTCCGCGACCGGTAAACCGCGACGCTCAGCCGTCCGGCGGAGCCACGTCGAAGGCGATCGTTAGTCTCTCGCCGCGCCCGAACGGGCGGGTGGCGTGCCACATCGTCGAGGGGAAGAGAACCAGGCGGCCCAGGCGTGGTTCGATGAGGCGGAGCGGCGTCAGATCCAGCTCGAGCTCGGTGCCCGGCTCGCCGAGCGCCAGCCAGCCCGAATCCGCTGAAGCTCCGGCTTGGGGATCGGGCAACGCCAAGTAGAACGCCGAGCTGAGCCAGCCTTGGCTGTGGACGTGCGCCACATGGTGACCGCCATCGACGAGCCGCACCGACCACGATCCCGCGAACCGCACCCCCGCGTCGCGGCGATGGCGTAAAGTAGGGTGAAACGGATCGCGCGGAGGCAGCCCTGCACAATGCGCGGCGACCACTTCGGTCAGCGCGGCGCGCAGGCCTCGATAGGCGGGTTCGGCACGCGCCAGGAGTTGGCCAGCCGTCTGCGTGCCGCCGCGCAGCGACTGGTCGATCGGTTGCCGGATCGTGTGGTGGAGCGCCCGCGTCGTCACCGCTAGGGTTTCCATAGTGATCGCATCGAGCGGGACATCGTAGACCCCGATTAAGCCGGGCTGACCCTCGAGCCACTCCCAGCGCGGATCGCCTGCAACCCGCCAGGCAAGCGCGATGTAGGGCCAGACCACCTCCGAGCGCGTTGTCCCCAACCACGGCTCGCAGGCGACCAGAGCTTCGCCGGTGGAGCCACGCCGCAAGTGATGGCGCGCAATGCGCACCGCCAGCCCAACATCGACAGCCGGATCGAGTGTGGCATACAGCGCGGCCGCCGCCTCCGGGTTGCCGCATTCGTCGAGGGCCGCTGCCCGTTGCGCGGTCCACCTCGGGTGCCTTCCTGTCGCCCTTTCGGCCGCCTCGATCCGATCGAGCGCGGCAGCGTAGCGGTCACCATGAAAGTCGAGCGCGATGCGCGCCTGCCACAGCGCGACGTTTTCGCGATCGGCCATCAGAGCATGGTCGAGTGCCCTCGCGTAGTCAGCCTCTCCGGCCATGAAGCGTTGTTTGGCCAGCCATGCCTGGCCCTCGATCCAGCTCGGAGTCCGATCCAGCCATGCGGCGATCAGCGCATCCGCAGCGACGGGATTCTCCTCGGCGAGCAAGGCTTCGGCTAGTCCAATCGCCGCAGCGCCATCGCCGGGTGCAAGGCTTAGCGCATCGGCAAATCGAGCACTGGCGCAAATTCCGGTGGCACGGGCCGCCTCCGCAGCAAGCAGCGCAACGCGAGCGTCGTCGGGTGCCATCGCACGCGCCGCGTCGAATGCCTCGAGCGCGGCACCAGCGTCTGCGGCGGCGAGCGATTCCAGTCCGCGGGCGACCTCCAAATCGTGCGAAGTGCCACGCCCCATGATCGTGGTGGTTCAGCCAGCGGGCCGACGCGGATCGGGATAGCCGAACCCGACCGCCCACGGCGCAAGCACGCCAAGAACTGGCTCGACGTGTTCGCGGTAGCGTTCCCAGCGTCCGCTCGACCTTCTGTAGATACCTTCGGTGACTTGTGCATAGCTGGGGGTACGGATGAAACCCCGTTCCGTCGCAGTCTTCTGGTGACCAAGCATGGCGTCTTCCCAGCCCAGGCCCAGGAAATCGAGCAGCGGGCGGAGGACTCCTTCCTGGTCCTCAACGAAATCCTCGTAGCGGACTTCATGCACCGCCAACGGCATGACCGTCCGGCACCTCGTCCAGAACGTCATCGTAGCGTCATAGAACCGCGCGCCGTTTTCGAGCGTCAGGAAACTCGCCATCGCCTGGCTGAGGCGGAAGTGCTGCATGAAGCAGCTCAGCACCGCGTCGCAAGGATGGCGGAGCGCGAAGATGAGCTTGGCGTCGGGGAACAGGCGATGGATCAGCGGCGCGCGCAGTCCGCCCAGCGGCAGCTTGTCGATGATCTGCTTGCCCCCCGCGCCCGGGGCTATGGCCGCGACTTCCTCGAAATAGCGCAAGCGCAACTCGGTGATCGCGTTGACCGACAGCCCGGCTAGATCAGCCAGCGCGCCTGCTTCGCCCGCCACGGTGCGCAGCGCGGGCTCCTCTTCGAGGACGTGGGTTCGCGAATGGCCCATCAGCACGGTGTCGAGCAGCGTCGTGCCCGAGCGCGGGAAACCGACCAGGAACACCGGCGGAGCGGGGAACGGTGGCGGGTCATAGGCAGTCCACCCCGCGAACCAGGCCGGGGTTACCACCGGCGTCATCGCTTCGACCTGGCTTCGATACTCGGCGCCGGTCAGGGTGCGGCCCGCCGGGGTGCGCGCGGTGCCTGCGTTCATCTTCGTGTATTCGGCGAAGGCGAGGCCGGTGGCACCGAGGCGGTCCGCGAGCTGGGCAATGGTCTGGGCGATCGTGGTTTCCTCAAGCCGCCCGCCCGACAAGCCGCGGGCCAGCGCCAGCGCTTCGGCGAAGCGACCGTCGCGGCGCAGCACGATGACTTCGAGCAGATCGAGCTCATCACCCTCCGCGCCGCGCGCGCGCGCGCCGTCGATCAGCGCGCGGAGCTGGTCGATGCGGTTGCTCTGCTCAAGCAGGACGCCGAGGTTGAGCAACGCTTGGGGATGCACAGGATCGATCTGGAGCGCGTGGAAATAGGCTTCCTCGGCCGCGTCGAACTCGGCGAGCGCGCCGTAGGCGAGGCCGATCGCGCTGAACACCTCGGGATCCCCGGGTGCCAGCCGCACGGCGTCGGCGAGCACTTCCAGCGCCTCGCGCGGCTGGTGCAGGCGGTTGAGCGCCTGGCCGAAATCGAGAATGACTCCGGCGTTGCTGGGGTCCAGCCCGTGCGCCTGACGCAGCGCGGCGAGCGCCTCGGGCTCGCGCGCGAGCACCTGCAGCGCGCGGGCGAGGTTGCGGAGCACGGTGACGTCGCCGGGGCGGATGCGGATGGCGGCTTCGAACGCTTCGTGCGCACCGCCGGGATCATCGGTCGCCAGCAGTGCGGTGCCGAGGTTGTTGAGGACTTCGGGATCGCCGGGCCGGGTGCGGGCGAGGTCGCGATAGAGCTGGACCGCGTCAACCGTCCGGTCGGTCTGCTTGAGCAGCGTCGCGCGCAGCAGCTGCAGGCGGGGCTCGCTCGCCTCGCCGATCACCGTCAGCGCGCGCGCTGCCTCGCCGCTGTCGCCCAGCGCGCGGGCGAAGTTGAAGCGGATGTCGGCATTGCCGGGCTGCGCGGCG
>JANOOQ010000321.1:0-2233 GCA_031421515.1 Leifsonia sp. | reverse complement strand
TGACCGATCCAGACCCGATTACACCGAATTCAGACTGTCCCGAGTCAAGGGACCAGTCCTTCGGAGCGCGGATGCGCCGTTCGGCGCACGCACCCGGCAGGCGGCGGCCGTCGTTCTGCGCCGCGCGTTATGCGTGGTTTGAAAGCCTGGCGGGTCGCACGACTCCGCATGATATGTGCGGCTACGTCTCCCTGGAGGGCCTGGACTACCGAGGATGATGGATGGATGCTCGGGCCCCGATAATCGTTGCTCGTCGTGGGCTGCTGCGCCGTACGGTGGGGATTTATGGTCTCCAGCAGCTCAGTCGGGTGCTACGACTCGCTCGACTTCAACGCTCCGATGACCGACGCGACTGGCGACCTCATCGTCACGGCGCTCGCGGCGACCGAACCTGTCGAGATTCTCGATATCGGTTGCGGATGGGCGGAGCTGCTACTCCGCTTGGTCGCTGCATGCCCCGCCGCCCGCGGACACGGAGTCGATCACGACGACGCGTTGATCGCCCGAGCCAAGCGCAACGCGGCAGCGAGATCACTCTCGGACCGGGTCAGCTTCAGCGTCGACACCGTCGACGCCCAGCCGAGCGACATCGTGATGTGCATCGGGTCCGAGCAGGCGTTCGGGTCGCTCAGTGATGCGCTTTCCGAGCTTCGCGATCTCGTACGGCCCGGGGGTCGGCTGTTGCTCGGCACGCTCTTTTGGGAACAGTCTCCGACACCCGAACAGGCGGAGACATTCGGAGACCTGCCGGCCCTCGGCGACTTGGTCGCTGGTACCGCGGCGATGGGTTGGCGACCGCTGGGGCTCGCCGTGGCCTCCGCCCACGACTGGGATCACTTCGAGTTCGGGTTCATCGCAGATTGGGAGGCAGCTGTGATGATGCCCACTGACCTGGAGGAGTCGGATAGGGCGCGACGGATGGCCGACGAGTACCGCGAGCACTATTTCGAGCGGCGCGGCGTGCTGGGCTTCGCGTTCCTGACGCTGGGCCGACCGAATGATGGCCCCGATTCCCGAACGTGAAGGACGGCGCGAGGGATCTCATTGAGCTGACGGACAATCCCGAGGGCTTTCGCTGCACCGTAACGATGCCCGAGAACCCGGCCGCATGCCTTCCCTGTCACGCACATAACGGCCCTTATCGGGTGCCCCCAGACCCCTTGAGTTGACGGCGCCCAGATGCGCCGATATGGGCGCGTCACGATGCGGTCAGGCGGCGCGACTATGCGCCGCGCGTTCTGTGTCTCCTATCGGCACTTATCTCAAGGGTCATACCAGTGAGCGATCCGTCGTCAAGAACAAGTGTGGCCAGCGGAGTCACGACCGTTGCTCCATCTTGGCCGCGGCCGACGCGGCGCATCTGGGACAGCACGCAACGGAGATACGTGCTGTCGCGTATCCGCTTGCCTCGAAATCGGCGGCCTGACCTGAGCGCCATCTATCGCCGGGTATGGACCGAGCCGATGCGCCGTTCGGGGTGGGTCCTCAGCGCGGCGACGCCGTCCATCTGCTCGAGCATTTTGCGTTCTTTGAAGCGAACGTGGGCGTCTTCAATCAGGTCCGCTTGAGTTCTTCACCGGACCGGACGATGCAAGAGTGCATGGGCGCGCGATCGAACATTCATGATCTCGCTCATCGCGAGTATGAGACCGGGTGCAGCGGAGCGGGCCCGGTCGACGCGCGTTGGGCGGCCCTGACAAGCGCTCGAAAACGCTTCGAATCAATCGATGACGTTCGTTGCGCCGCATGGTGCGCGTTGGACCTCGGCATCGTCAGCGGGACTGAACGTGGTGACCTTGACGAAGCGGATGCGTGGTTTCAGCGGGCCTACGCCGAGCTGAGGGGATGTGAGGATTGGCGCGGGGTTGGGCACGCGGTTGCGAAGCTGTCGAACTTGGCAACGGTTCGCGGCGACATCGCGCTCGCTCGACGCCACCTCGAATCGTTCGAGGCTCATGTCCGTCTGATCGACGGAGTGGCTGCTGCCTGCCTCGCGGACTCTTGGGCGGACGTGCTCCAGGCGGAGGGACGGTGGGCCGAGGCGGTCGAACAGCTGAAATGCGCCCTCGCCAGCTACGAGCGAGCGGGGTCACACCACGAGATTCTTGGCGCACGAGTCAATCTGGGGCGGGCGCTCGTCGCTTGTGGACAACTCGACGAGGCGACCACGCAGGCGGACCTCGCCGAACAGTCGTCGCCAATGGCCAGAGCGATCGATCGACCTCGCCTCGGT
>JANOOQ010000320.1:0-2942 GCA_031421515.1 Leifsonia sp. | reverse complement strand
AGAGCTCGCGGCATCCGAGCCGTGGGGCGAGTGGCTCGACGCGGGCCGCATCGCGCTCAAAGACCTTCCTGACCGCGAGCACATCGTGCACACCCCGGCGTCGGTTTCGCGTCGTCAACGCACGTTCGGTTACACGGAAGAAGAGGTGCGAATCCTCATCACGCCCATGGCGCAAAACGGCACCGAGCCTCTCGGTGCGATGGGTTCTGACACGCCCATCGCGGTGCTCTCGGAGCGCCCGCGTCTGCTCTTCGACTACTTCACGCAACAGTTCGCGCAAGTCACGAACCCGCCGCTCGACTCGATTCGCGAAGAAGTCGTGACGTCGATGAAACTTGGGCTCGGGCCTGAACGCAACTTGCTCACGGCGACGGCGGAACACGCCAAGCAAGTCGCGCTCGACTTCCCCGTCATTGACAACGACGAACTCGCGAAGATCCAGCACATCGACCGGCACGCCGGTAGCTCGCTATCGACGACGATCCGTGGTCTCTATCGCGTCGACAAGGGCCCGAAGGCGATGGAGAAGCGCCTCGCGAAGATGTGCGATGAAGTGGATGTTGCAATCGCCGACGGTGCGCAATTCATCATCCTGTCTGACCGCGACTCGAACAAGGACTACGCGCCGATTCCGTCGCTCCTCATGCTTTCGGCCGTCCACCACCACCTCATCCGCGAAGAGAACCGCATGAAGGTCGGGCTCATCGTCGAGGCGGGCGACGTGCGCGAAGTGCATCATGTTGCGCTTCTCGTGGGGTATGGGGCATCCGCTATCAACCCGTACTTGGCCATGGAGACGGCGGAAGAGCTCGTGCGAAGCGGGATGATTCACGGCCTCACGCCCGAGCAGGCTGTCAAAAACCTCATCAAGGCGCTCGGCAAGGGCGTGCTAAAGATCATGTCGAAGATGGGTATCTCGGTCGTGGGTTCGTACGCGGCTGCTCAAGCATTCGAGGCGGTGGGTCTGAGTCAGGAACTCGTCGACCAGTACTTCACGGGCACCTCGAGTCTTCTCGGTGGCGTCGGGATGGGCGTCATCGCGGCGGAGAACGCCGCGCGCCACGCGTCCGCGTATCCCGAAGATGGCAGAACCGACGTTCATGAAGTGCTCGCGACGGGCGGCGAGTACCAGTGGCGCCGAGAGGGTCCGCCCCACTTGTTCAACCCAGACACGGTGTTCAGGCTCCAGCACGCGACGCGTGCCCGCCGGTACGACATCTTCCGTGAGTACACGAAGCTCGTCGACGATCAGGCCGAGAACCTCATGACTCTTCGTGGGCTCTTCAAGATTAAAGACGGAGTACGACCCGCCGTGCCGATTGACGAAGTCGAATCCGTCGAGTCGATCGTCAAGCGGTTCAACACGGGCGCGATGAGTTACGGCTCCATCAGCCAAGAGGCGCACGAGACCCTCGCGATTGCGATGAACCGCTTGGGTGCTCGATCCAACACGGGCGAGGGCGGCGAGGATGTTGATCGGTTGCTCGACCCCGAGCGACGCAGCGCGATCAAGCAAGTGGCATCGGGCCGCTTCGGTGTCACGAGCATGTACTTGACTCACGCGACCGACATTCAGATCAAGATGGCTCAAGGTGCGAAGCCTGGTGAGGGCGGGCAGTTGCCTGCTGGCAAGGTCTATCCGTGGATCGCTCGCACGCGCCACGGTACCGCTGGCGTTGGTCTCATTTCGCCGCCTCCGCACCACGACATCTATTCGATCGAAGACCTCAAGCAACTCATCTTCGATCTCAAGCGTGCGAACCCGAGCGCCCGAGTGCACGTCAAGCTCGTAAGCCAGTCCGGAATCGGCGCCGTGGCAGCGGGCGTGACGAAGGCGAAAGCGGATGTCGTGCTCGTGTCGGGGCACGATGGCGGCACGGGCGCGAGCCCCCTCAACTCGCTCAAGCACGCGGGAACCCCGTGGGAACTTGGCCTCGCCGAGACACAACAGACCCTCATGCTCAACGGCATGCGCGACCGGGTCGTAGTACAGGTCGACGGCCAGATGAAGACGGGTCGAGACGTGATCATCGGCGCCTTGCTCGGTGCGGAAGAGTACGGTTTCGCAACCGCCCCTCTCGTTGTCTCGGGTTGCATTCTCATGCGCGTCTGTCATCTCGACACGTGCCCCGTGGGCGTCGCGACTCAGAACCCTGAGCTTCGCGCCAGATTCACGGGCAAGCCCGAGTTCGTCGTCAACTTCTTCGAGTTCTTGGCGCAAGAAGTGCGCGAGTATCTTGCGCTCTTGGGCTTCCGCAGCCTCGAAGAGGCAATCGGCCATCGCGAGTTGCTCGATGTCGACGGCGCCGTCAAACACTGGAAGGCCGACGGACTCGACTTGAGCCCGATCCTGGTCGGTCCACAATTCTCCGATGACGAACCGCGCACGAATCGTGTGTCGCAAGACCACGAACTGCACGAACATTTTGACCGCGAACTCATCGCTCGAAGCGCGGATGCGCTCGAGAACGGCACGCACACAGTGATTGAACTTCCGATTCGCAACACCGAGCGTGCTGTCGGCACGATGCTCGGACACGAAGTTACCGTGCGACACGGCGAAAACGGCTTACCGACGGGCACGATCGAGGTCAAGCTCACGGGCACTGCGGGGCAATCGCTCGGCGCGTTCATGCCCTCGGGAATCACGCTGCGGCTCGAAGGCGATAGCAACGACTACGTCGGCAAGGGTTTGTGCGGCGGCGAGATCATCATCCGTCCCGACCGCAACACGGTGTTCGCGGCCGAGCGCAATGTCATCGCGGGCAATGTCATCGGCTATGGAGCGACTCAAGGCAGCATGTTTATCCGCGGCATCGTCGGGGAGCGGTTCTTGGTTCGCAACTCGGGAGCGACCGCAGTCGTAGAAGGCGTGGGGGACCATGCGCTTGAGTACATGACGGGCGGGCTTGCGGTAATCCTTGGTGGCACCGGTCGGAACC
>JANOOQ010000319.1:0-1523 GCA_031421515.1 Leifsonia sp. | reverse complement strand
GGCCGAAGTCGCATGCGATCTGGGTGAGCCGAGTCGGGTGGGCACTATCGAGCGGCTTCTGGTCGCGATCGGGTTACGCAGACTGACGGTCGCGCCTGCGGATCTGTGATCCGGCGAGTGCCTGGCGCGTCAGCGAGCTGTTCGTCGGGTCAGCTGGTCTGCCGTCCAAGCAGGCTGAGGAACTGAACCGTCGGTGAGAGGTCGTTCGTGGTGATCGCAGTGCCGAAGAACGGTGGCTGACGCATCGCCTCAATCACGGGTTGTGCCTGCATCGTTGCGTGGGCGACCAGGTCGTCGTCAAGGTGGTCATCGACACCGCCAGCGCGAGCAAGGTCCCACGTGTGTGCGAGCGTGTCTACGACGTTCCAGGCGAGGAGATCGTCGACGGTCTCCTCGGCACGGAAAGTCTGCACGATGTGGTCGAGCACGCCTGGTGCGTTGACTGCCTCGAGCACCGATGCCCGTGCTGCAGACCAGGCCCGCAACGGATCATCGCCCGTGAGACCGCCAAGCATGCTGTACGGGTTGAGCGTTGGCTCGATGCCTCGGGCCAGCGATTCGACGTAGCTCTGTACCGCAATCACATGACCGACCACGTCCTGCGCGGTCCAACCATCACAAGGCGATTGATTCGGCCACGCCGAATCGGGCATCGAGCGCACAACGCGATCGAATCCATCCAACGCCTTGGTGAAAACTCGAAGGTTGTCGCTCATCAACAGAGAGTAGCTGACCCCTGCCCGCACTCGACCGTATTGCACTTTCGGAAGAAGTCGCACACTTCGCTTACACACCCGGCATCATCGCCCACTGCACTCCCGGCGCTGTGCGGGCGCTCCACGCGTTTTGTCCCTCAAGCCCGAGTCGGCAACGAGCACCCGTAGGAGTGGCTCTCGGGGATCCCGGGGGAGACGCGGCTTCCGACCACGATCTGTTCAGAAGACTTCGAAGTAGTTGCTGAATAGCCACCCAAACACGCCGTAACTGTCATACCCCCTTCGGCACAATGGGTGCATGGAATTCGCCCTGGCAGACGAGATCATCGGCGAGCTTCGCCGAGTACAACTCGCCGTCGCCGACCAGCACGCCACCATCTCGTTCCTCTCCCGAGTCCCGCGGCTGCGCGGGTTTCTTGACGCCCTCGAAATCGAAGCAGCTGGCCGACTCCACGAGCTCAGCCACACCGCTGCGGCCGATCTTGCCAAATCCACGCAGCGCCACGCCCGCGGCGGTGATCGGGTCTACGGACGAGCCGCCCCACTCACCGCCGTGCCCTCGCTCGCCGCACCCCTGGAGAGCGGAGCGTTGCAGGCGGCCCACGTCGACACCGTCACCAAAGTCATGCGCACCATCGACGAGAAACACGCCAAGGCGTTCGCCGCCGCACTGCCCGCCCTGATCGATGATGCGGCGGCCACGAACGCAACGCGCGACGACCTTGCCCGCGCACTGAACCGTGTCGCACGAGCACTCGAGAACGACGACGGTATGACCCGCTTCACCCGACAACGACACGACACTGC
>JANOOQ010000318.1:0-3361 GCA_031421515.1 Leifsonia sp. | reverse complement strand
TGCCGCAATTGCCTGCTGGCTCGTCGGCCCCATGAGGCGAGCCATGAGCAGCACGAGAAATGGGGCGTAGCGCAGTCCGTGTTCGCGTTGCAGGTAGCCATCGGCCAGGCGATCGATGAGTTGAGTGGCTTGGTGCAGTTTGAAGGCCGTGGAGGCCGTGATGTCGGGATTCATATTGTTAACTACTTAACAATAAAACCTGACGGATGTCAATTCGAGAGTGGCTTGAAAGCAAGAGTGTCGGGCGTGCTGGCCGTCGTGACCAGCGCGTAGCGGGAGAATCCGGATGCCGCGAGCTGCGCCAAGAGTGGCGCGAGGTTGCGCGGCTTACGTTCCACCCGCACACGCTGACCACGCGCGATGAGGGCGGTCTGCAGGGCGACGACCGCTGCGGGCGACATCTCTGGGTCGTGGACGAGGGCGACGGCATCCGCTTGCCCCTCGCTCGTTACTGTCACGAGGTCGACGATGCGTTCGAAGCCGAGCGAGAATCCGGCCGCGGGAACATCGGTGCCCAAGAATCGACCGATCATGCCGTCGTAGCGTCCACCGCCGCCGAGCGAATACGAGACTGACTCGTGCGCGACCTCGAAGATCGCGCCCGTGTAATACCCCATGCCTCGAACGAGCCAGGGGTCGAACGTCACGACCTCGCGCCCGACGACCTGGTTGACCGCTGAACCGATCGCGGCGAGTTCGGCGAGGGCTGCCTCATCGACCCCCTCGGGCAACATCTTGCGAATCGCGGCTTCGCCGAACGGGCGAAACTCGAGCGTCATGGGCCTCACAAAGAACGCCGCGAGCGCGTCGACCGCCGCCGACGTGAATCCGCGCTCGCGCAATTCGGTGATGACTCCACCGACGCCGAGCTTGTCGAGCTTGTCGACTGAAATGAGCACGCCGTCCCACTCGTCGGGCGTGAATCCGAGAATGCCAAGCGTGCTCGTGAGCAAGCGACGATCATTGACGCGGATGCTGCACTCCGGCAACCCAAGGGCATCGAGTGTCGCAACCGTCGCGGTGATCAACTCGACTTCTGCCATGGGCCCGGACTCACCGATGATGTCGATGTCACATTGAACAAACTGCCGGTACCGCCCCTTTTGCGGTCGCTCGGCGCGCCACACGGGCGCGATCTGGATCGCTCGAAATACGGCAGGTAGCTCGGCTCGATGCGTCGCGAAGAATCGCGCGAGGGGAACCGTGAGGTCAAACCGCAGCCCGAGATCTGCGAGCTCGAGAGGTTCGGTAGCTGCGTGAAGGTCATCGGTCGTAAGCGCGCGCTTCATGATCGCGAACGCAAGTTTCTCGTTGTCGCCGCCGAGACCAGCGTGAAGCCGGTCGCTGTCCTCCATGACGGGCGTCTCGATTTCGTCGAACCCGTGGGCACGATACGTGGCGCGAATCACCGCGAGAATCTGCTCACGCCGCGCTTTTTCGGCGGGCAAAAAGTCGCGCATTCCTCGAGAGGGATTTACCGGAGAAGCCATAGAACGATTCTCGCAGGCTCTGGGCTGGCTCTCGTCATTCGGGTGCTAACATTGCCTCGCTCTCGCCTGTTGATCAAGTCTGGGCGAATTGCTGGGAGTGAGTTCTGCTCCCCCAAACACGAGGCCGGCGGTCGGGTAAACCTGCCGGTCCTCTACGGGCACGGTTCTTGTCATGGCGTTTTCGCACTGAAGAGAGCCGCGTCCACAGGTGCCCTTTCCATTCGGGTTGGGAAGGGCACCGCCCGGCCCGTCACTCGTCAATCGGTGCGCCGCGCGAGCTTTCCCGCTCGCGGATGTCGTCTTGAAGTTCGCGCAAAGCGCCCCGCAGCGCTCGCTCCGAGTCAAAACCTTTTGCCTTGGCGGATGCCACGATCGCGAGCAATTGCGCGCCAAGTTCGGCTTCAGACGCGGTGCTCGCCGCCGCCGGGCTTGTGCCGACCCCGACCTTTTGTGCGCGCCCGAGCAACTTGTCGGCGAGCGCGAGCGCGGGCATCCCTTGGGGAATACCGTCGAGAACGCTCGTTCGGCTGGGCTTCTCAGTGGCCTTGAGATCATCCCATACGGCCATGACGTCATCCGCTGACTGGATGTTGAGTGCGGCTTGCGCCTCGACGCTCCCGAACACGTGCGGGTGGCGACCAATCATCTTTGCGGTCATGTGGGCCGCGACATCCTCGAGCGTGAATTGACCGGCTTCAGCCGCGATGTCCGAGTGGAAGATGACTTGGTAGAGCACGTCGCCGAGTTCTTCTACGAGTTCGGCGGGGGTGCCGGACTCGATCGCGTCGACGAGCTCGTACGTCTCTTCCACGAGGTATTGCACGAGTGACTCGTGGGTCTGTTCGCGGTCCCACGCGCATCCGTTCGGCGCACGAAGCCTCGCCATAACAGCGATGAGCTCATCGAGCTGCGGATGCTGCGGTGCGGACTCACTCATGCGAACAAGTCTCGCACCGCGGCACGCTCATGCGGCCCGCTTTAGCGTCGGTTGCGGCCCTCGCGACCGAAGTAGACGCCCGTAACGATGAGGGCAATGCCCAAGAGGACTGTCACTACGGAGGCAACCGCTCCGAAGGCGCCCGCACCCATGAGCGGCAGCAAATACAGCACAGCCAGAACGGCGGCGGCGATGAAGAACATCGCGGGGACGTTGGCGATTTCCTTACCGACGTACATCACGATCGCTCCGATGAGGAACCCGAGCATCGCTAGCACTGCGCCGAAGGTGACGAGTCCGGCCGGCAATCCGACCGCGAGGCCTGCGAGAAGGAGGATCAACCAGCCGACCGCACTTGCGATCAGTGCGATCTGTGCAACCCGGTTGTTGACTGCACCGAACCCGAGGATGCCTAGGCCGACCGCCATTGCGGCATACGCGAGCAGCGTGAGCCAGGGTGCGGAAATGCCGAGCACGGGGAGCAAGACAACGAGCACGAACAGCGCACCCGCAACTATGAAGGCGATCCCAGCGGCGGAACGGCGTGAACGGGAAACGGTAGCCATGTTGTTCTCCTGAGTTTGAGTCGATCTGCATCGATCTGGTGCAATTATCGCGGTTATCGTCTCGTGGTGGAAGTGCCAATGGTCCCGAGGAGCATTAGCGCTGTGACGCGTTCGCCCACGTCCAGTCCGCGACCTCGGGGATGTCATCGCCGTGTTCACGCGTCCAGGCGCGCGCCGCGGTGCGTGCATCCACCATCAGCTCACGCAGGCCCGTTGCACTTGTGGCGAGCCCGGGAACCCGATCGATCACGTCCATCACGAGGTGGTAGCGGTCGAGGTCGTTGAGCATGAGCATGTCGAACGGCGTGGTGGTCGTGCCTTCCTCGATGTATCCGCGCACATGAAGGTTGTCGTGACCCGTTCGACGA
>JANOOQ010000317.1:0-2880 GCA_031421515.1 Leifsonia sp. | reverse complement strand
CTGCCGCCGCCGGCGTCGGTTCGCTCGGCTCGGAGTCGTCGCTTTCCGCGGCGCCGGCAAAGTCCGGAGTCGCAGTCTTGATGATGCGTGAGAACGTCGACGTTCCCCACGACATGTCATGGCCGATCGCGTCGGCCTCGATGTCGATGTTCATTCCGTTGCGTTCGCCGTTGTCCCACTCGCGAATCCGCAAGCGACCTGTCACGACGACGCGCTCGCCCTTCTTGATCGAAGCGGCGCTGTTGATCGCAAGTTGGCGAAACGACGTAATTGTGTACCAATTCGTGTCGACGTCAACCCAGCGATCTTGCGCTCGGTCGAACTTCCGCTGCGCCGATGCGAGCCTGAAGTTAGTGATTGCGAGGCCCTCGCTCGTAACGATATGCCGCGGTTCTGTCGCAACAAGTCCCGTGAGGGTGATGGTGTCAGTCATGTGTTTGCTCCGTCTGTAGGTGGACGGACCCCGAGGCCGCACTCGTGCCGGGAAAGCCGCCTCGGGGATCCGGTGCCATCAGTGTTGACGAGCATCCGCTTTCCCAAAGGCGCAGTGGCGCAATTGTGCACAACGCGCGATGCAGCCCCCGGGTGAGGAGACGGGCTACGACGCGATCACGTACTCCGCGAACGACTTGCGAATCTTGTTGACCTTGGGCAGCGCGACCGCCATGCAGTAGCCCTGACCGGGGTTCTTCGCAAAGAAGTCCTGGTGGTACTTTTCGGCCGGGTACCAATCGCCGAGCGGCTCGAGCGTCGTAACGAGACCGCCTTCCCAGTAAGTGGATGCCCGATCCCGCGCAGCCTCGAAGAGCTCGCGTTGCGCGTCATCCACATAGAACATGGCAGACCGATATTGGGTGCCGACATCATTGCCCTGGCGGTTGAGCTGGCGCGGGTCGTGGAGGCTGAAGAACACGTCGAGAATCACGGCGTCGGGGATCACGTCGGGGTCGAAAGTCACAGCCACCGCTTCGGCGTGGCCCGTCGTTCCCGTGCACACGGAGTCGTAGTCGGGGTGGGCAGTCACGCCGCCGGTGTAGCCCGAGACGACGTCGTCAACGCCTCGCAGTGTGCGGTAGACGGCGTCGAGGCACCAGAAACAACCGCCAGCGAGAGTAAAGGTGTGCATGAATCGAGCCTACGCCCGGCCTAGTCTGGGAGCATGCCCTACAACGCGAATTCTGACCGTTACGCCACCACCGAGTACGCACGAGTCGGCCGAAGCGGGCTCAGAATTCCGCGCGTCTCTCTGGGCCTGTGGAACAACTTCGGAGCCGACCGCTCGCTCGAAAGTCAGCGAGCGATTCTGCACCGCGCATTCGACTTAGGAATTACGCACTTCGACATCGCCAACAACTACGGTCCGCCAGACGGATCGGCCGAGACCAATTACGGGCTCATCCACTCGCAAGACTTCACGCCGTACCGCGACGAACTCATCATCTCGAGCAAGGCCGGCTACTACATGTGGGAGGGGCCGTACGGCGAGTGGGGCTCGCGCAAGAACCTGCTCGCGTCGCTCGACCAGTCGCTGAGGCGAACGGGCCTCGACTACTTCGACATCTTCTACTCGCACCGCCCCGACCCAGACACCCCGATCGAAGAGACCATGGGCGCGCTCGCGAGCGCGGTTCACGCGGGCAAAGCTCTCTACGTTGGTGTCTCGAACTACAGTCCCGAGCAAACTCTCGCGGCGGCGGCTGCTCTCGCGGAACACAAGATTCCCCTCACGATTCACCAGCCGCGCTACAACATGTTCGATCGCCACATCGAAGAAGGGCTCTTTCCCGTGCTCGACGAGATCGGCGCGGGCAGCATCGTGTTCTCGCCGCTCGCTCAAGGCCTCTTGACCGACCGGTACCTCAAGGGAATCCCGACCGACTCGCGCGCGGCCGAGGGCCGGTGGATGACCGAAGCCACGATCGACGACGAATATCTCGAGCGTGCGAAGGCCCTGAACGAGATCGCCGCCGCGCGCGGTCAAAGCCTCGCCCAGCTCGCTGTGACGTGGGTGCTGCGGCACAGCCAAGTCACTAGCGCCCTGATCGGCGCCTCGAGCGTTGCGCAGCTCGAGAACAACTTCGCGGCGCTCGACTTTGCCGAGCTGAGCCCCGAAGAGCTCGCTGCCATCGAACCCTTTGCGGTCGATGGCACCGGTTCGCAACGCTGACCGTGGGCTACGTCTACGGGCTTCTCGCCGCCCTGTTGTTTGGCGCGAACGGCAGCGTCACGAAAGTCGTGCTCGCTAGCGGGCTGAGTCCGACACAAGTGACGCAGTTCCGCACGCTCGGCACGTGCCTCATCGCGGGCGCAATTCTGCTCGTAATCGACCGCGGAGCCTTCAAACTCGCCCCGAAACAGATCGGAATCATGGCGCTCCTTGGCGTCGTGGGCGTCGCACTGCTGCAAGCCACCTACGCGTTCGCGATCCAGCTACTGCCCGTCGGTATCGCCCTCTTGTTCGAATACCTCGCGGTGCTCATTGTCGCTCTCGTGGCATTCTTCGTCTTCAAAGAGAAGGTGCGACCGCGCATCTGGATCGCAATCGGCTGCGTACTCGTGGGCCTCACGATCGTCGCGCAGATTTGGTCGAGCGCGCTCGACGGGTTCGGAGTGCTCATGGCGCTCGCTGCGGCGGCGACGCTTGCCTTCTACTTTCTCGTCGGCGAGCGACAAGTGACGGCAACATCCCCTCTCGCAGTCGCATTCTGGACGAGCGGATTCGCAACCCTCTTCTGGGCCTTCTTTAGCGGATGGTGGACCATCGACCCCGCGATCGTGTCGAAGTATGTGTCGCTGAGCGGCAACCTTTCGCACGTCGTTGTTCCCCTGTGGATGCCGCTGCTCTGGCTCATCGTGCTCGGATCGTTCTTGCCGTTTCTG
>JANOOQ010000316.1:0-6981 GCA_031421515.1 Leifsonia sp. | reverse complement strand
CCACGAAAGGGCCTCCGCGACCGTCAAAAAAGCGGATTATCCCGCGGCAACATCCAGCGCGCGGCAAAACTCGGCCCGGCTCGAGTCGAGTGCGAAAACCACCAACACGAGACCCCCAAGCGCGCCAGCGCAGACGAGGTACACGAAGAGCGTGGACACCGGGAGCCCGTACCGCACCACTGCACCTGGGTCGATGATCAGTGGGGCATCCGCACCCCCACCGAAGGCGAGCGCAGCGAAAAGGGACAGCAGTGCCACGAGAAGGAGGACCGCCGGTGTGGCGATCGTGAGCGAGCGAGGCACTCGTCAAGCTTAACGACGAAGGGCGGCGACCATTACGATCACCGCCCTGTCGTATTAGGAAAAGCTACATGCCCTTTGCAGCGGCCTTGAGCTTGCTGCCGGCTGCGATCTTGACGCCGTAGCTAGCCTTGATCTGGATGGCCTCGCCGGTCTGCGGGTTGCGTCCGGCGCGAGCCGAGCGGTGCGTACGCTCGACTGCGAGCCACCCCGGGATCGAGACCTTCGTGCCTTCGGCGACCGAGCTTGCAAGCACGGCGAACATAGCGTCAACGACGCTAGAAACGGCAGCCTGGCTTTGGTCGGACTCAGCGGCAACTGCCGCGACGAACTCTGTACGGTTTAGTGACTTGTCAGCCATGGGATGTCCTCCTCGGACCTCATGCAGTTATTGGTGGAGCGCTCGTAGCGCCTGAAATCTACCAGCTTGACTTGGTAATTCCCGGCAACTCGCCACGGTGCGCCATATCGCGGAATCGAACCCGCGATACGCCGAACTGGCTGAGGAAGCCTCGCGGGCGTCCATCGATAGCGTCGCGACCGCGAACGCGCACGGGGGAAGCGTTGCGAGGAAGCTTCTGAAGACCGAGGCGTGCTGCCTCGCGGGACTCGTCGGTTCCGGCTGGATCGACGAGTGCCTTCTTCAGTTCGAGGCGCTTTGCGGAGTAGCGGGCCACAATGACCTTGCGCTGCTCGTTCTTGGCAATCTTGCTCTTCTTGGCCATGTTTCTAGCGCTCCTCGCGGAATTCGACGTGCTGGCGAACCACCGGGTCGTACTTCTTCAGCACGAGGCGGTCGGGGTTATTGCGACGGTTCTTGCGCGTCACATAGGTGTAGCCGGTTCCAGCAGTGGAACGAAGCTTGATGATCGGGCGAACGTCTTGTGCCTTAGCCATTAGATTTTCTCCCCACGGGCGAGCAGATCCTTCACTACAGACTCGATTCCGCGAGCGTCAATTGTCTTGATGCCCTTCGCCGAGAGCTGCAGCGTGACGTTGCGGCGAAGCGACGGCACGTAGTAGGTCTTCTTCTGGATGTTCGGGTCAAAACGTCGCTTGGTGCGACGGTGCGAGTGTGAAATCGCGTGGCCAAAGCCGGGAACGGCTCCGGTCACCTGGCAGGTTGCTGCCATGGTTGTACTCCTGTTCTGGTTACCGCAGGGCTTCCAGAAAGTGGATGCCCTACCCAAGATCACTTGTCGGCACACCTCTACCCCTGCTTTCACAAGGGATTTGGTGTACGTGTGCGAAGAACTCGCAACCTGAATATGTTACGCGGTGACGACGCTGGTTGCAATCTGGGGGCGCTTCTGGGAGCGCGGATGCCCGGCTCGGTCGCATTTGGCGGGCTGGAAGTCGCGGCAACCTGTCTCCGTCCGACGTCGCCGCTAGTGTTTCGGTATGCCTGAAGCCACCGCGTATTCGCGTCACGCAGCGCGAGCTTTTGCCGATAAGTATCGCGATTCGACCTCCGAAAAACAGCTCGCGCAAAGTTTTTGGCGGGATTTTTTCATCACCGTTTGCGGTGTTGAAGACCTACTCGTGGCGGGCGTGGAGTTTGAGTACCCGGTGCGTTCCGCATCAACAGGCGTCACCAACTTCATCGATGTGCTGTGGCCAGGAGTGGTGCTGATCGAGCACAAGTCCGCGGGGCGCGACCTCGACCGTGCGGAGGCGCAAGCGCGCGATTACCTAGTCTCGCTTCACCCCTCGCTGAGACCCCCGGTATTCGTGGTCTCCGACTTCGCGCGCATCCGCATAGTGGATGTGTTTGCGGGGACGACAGTTGAATTTCTTCTCGAAGAGCTCCCCGATCAGATGCATCGAGTCGAGGCAATCATCGGGGGGCGCGCGATAGATGCCGCGCGCGTGCAAGTAGCAGCTGATGTCAAAGCCGCGACGCTTATGGCGGATCTTTTCGTTGAGTTTGAGAATGCCGGGTACGGCGGCCACGAAGTCAGCGTGTTCTTAGTGCGGGTTCTCTTCCTTCTGTTTGGGGACGACACACAAATGTGGAAACGCGGGCTCTTCGAAGATTTCTTGTCCGAAACGCTTCCGACTGGGTCGGGCCTCGGCGGCAGCATTCAGGAACTCTTCCAAGTACTCGACACCCCCGAACATGCGAGATCCTCCACGCTTCCCGCGACGATCGCGGGCTTCCCATACGTTAACGGCGGTTTGTTCGCCGAAGCCCTCCCGGTGTTTTCCTTCACCGCACAAATGCGTGAGGCACTCGTCTCCACGAGCTCCTACGACTGGGCATTGATAAACCCGGTGATATTCGGTGCGCTGTTCACTCGCGTGAAGAGCAAGCAAGACAGGCGCGCGCTCGGTGAGCACTACACGTCCGAGGCGACGATATTGAAGCTCATTGGCCCGCTGTTTTTGACGGATCTGACCGAGCGCCTGAGGAAGGCATGGGACACACCGGCAGCGCTCAGGCGGTTCCGTAAAGAATTGGGTGCGCTGACTTTCGGGGACTTCGCGTGCGGCAGCGGCAATTTTCTTGTCGTCGCTTACCGACGCTTGAGAGACATTGAGCTCAAAGTCATCGCTCGCTTGCAGGAATTGGAAGGAACTCAAGGGCAAGTTGGCCTTGACGGCTCGATTGGCCTGCAAGTGCACCTCGGGCAGTTCTACGGAATCGAGTACGAGGAGTGGTCGTCGCAGATTGCGATCGTTGCCATGTTCCTTGCGGACCACCAGGCCAATCTCGCGATGGAGGCGATCACGGGGGCAACGGCAAACCGGTTTCCGCTCTCGGAAAGTGCACATATCGTGCACGGTAACGCGTTGCGCATCGACTGGGCCGAGGTGTGCCCTATCGACGAAAACACCTTCATTATCGGCAACCCACCGTTTTACGGCTCGTCGTTGCAGAGCACCGACCAGAAGCTCGACACACAACTCGTGTGGCAGGGGATGACCGGCAGCGGCACTCTCGACTATGTCGCGAACTGGTATCTGGTCGCGGCGCGGCACGCTGAGCGAACGGGAGCGCTGGCCGCGCTCGTGTCGACCAACTCGATCACTCAAGGCGAGCAGCCTCCCGCCCTGTGGGGTCAGCTGTATGCGCTCGGAATCGGTATCGACTTTGCACACCGCACGTTCACGTGGGACAACGACGCAGCCGTGCACACTGTAATCATCGGGTTCTCAACCCGCGCCAAGGCCGCCAAGCGCCCGCTTTGGGTCTATGCCCACCCGAAATCGGACCCAGAGCTAACGTGGGTGCGCAACATTAACGCCTACCTGTTGGATGCGCCCGACGTTCTCGTTTCGGCCCGCACACGGCCGCTTAGCCCACACACCCAACGAATGGAGAAGGGCAACATTCCCACCGATGGTGGGCACCTCTCCAACATCAGCGTCGAGGAAGCCGATGATTTACGTCGAACTGACCCGACGACCGCGCGCTATCTGCGGCGGCTCATCGGGGCGCGAGAACTTATACACAACGAGTGGCGTTATTGCCTGTGGCTCGTCGGCGCGGACCCGGCTGACCTTCGTACCTCACCAGCGCTCGCCGCCCGCATTCGCGCCGTGCGGGAATTGCGCGAGCAGAGTCCGAAGGCGATGACGCGTCGGGACGCCAACCGCCCGGGCGAGTTTCAAGAGATTCGACAACCTGACCACAACTACATCGCGATCCCGCGTCACTCTTCCGAAGACCGCGACTATGTACCAATGGCAATCTTCCCCCCCGAGGTCATCACCAACGATGCCGTGTCCATTGTTGCTGACGGCAATTTGACCACGTTCGGGGTTCTTTGCTCGCGCCCCTTCAACGTCTGGAACAAGGCCGTGTCCGGCCGCATAAAGAGTGACACCCGAATCAGCAACACGATCACCTATAACAACTTCCCGTTCCCAGAGATCGAGGGCAGTCGCTTGGCCCGAGTCGAGGGTGCCGCACAGGGGGTGCTTGATGCTCGTTCAATCTTCCCCAGCAACTCGCTGGCAGACCTGTACGATCGCGACACCATGCCCGCCGAGCTTCGCAAGGCCCACACATTGCTCGACCGTGAGGTGCTATCCGTCTTCGGGCTTCGAGTAGATGCCACCGACGAGGCCATCCTTGCCGAGATGTTCGCGCGATATGCCGATCTAACTGGCGGGCTGCTCGCACCTGTGGCGCGGAAGCGGAAGCGCTAACTGCACCCCGCTATCGCGGAGAGTCACGCGGTTTTCGTTTATTTCGAATAGACTGGATTGATGGAAAGGTCACCGATGACAACCAAGTCCAGAGAATCCAAGACATACCTGCCGAGCGAAACTACACAAACCGAGATCAGCGAGTTCATCCGACGCCTCGAACTACAATTCCAAGGCAACGCACATGCCACGCTCACTTCGGCGACCGGTGACACGGTGGAGCTGCCCGCGACATTGTTCGATGTGCTGCGCCAAGTCGGAGAAGCGTTGGCCGATGGCCGCGGGGTCTCGGTGATTCCCCAGGAAACGAAACTGACGACCCAGTCAGCCGCCGACTTTCTTGGCGTATCTAGGCCCACCCTGATCAAGTTTCTCGAAAGCGGTCAGATACCGTTCGAGAAGGTGGGTCGGCATCGCCGTGTGACCCTGAGGGATCTGCTTCAATACCGAGATCGTGTCAGGGCCGATCGACGTGTGACGCTTCGCCAACTAGCTCGTGCTGGCCAAGAATCCGGATTGCTGAATTTGACGGCGGCGGAAATGAAGGAAGAGTCCTAAGCATTGGCGTTCCCGGCGTTTCTCGACACGTGCACAATTTTCGGCGCAGCAATCAATGACCTGCTTCTAGAACTTTCGGAACGCGGAGCGTTTCGACCTTTGTGGTCCGCCGACATAATGTCGGAGCTAGAACGAAACCTGGTCAGAGTCGGCGTCAGCGTCGACCAAGCGACCCATCGAATCGCGGCAATGCGTGCGGCCTTCCCAGACGCTGAAGTGACTGGGTACGAAGACCTGATCGACCAAATGTCCTGTGACCCTAAGGATAGACATGTGCTGGCCGCCGCGGTGCGAGCAAACGCGGAGGTGATCGTAACGTTCAACTTGCAGGACTTCCCGGCTGAGTCTCTCACCGACTATGAGGTAGAAGTCGTGCATCCCGATGAGTTCCTTCTCGACCAGCTCGATCTCTACGAAACGTTGACGATACAAGCCGTCATCGAGATTGCGTCGGCCTATGAAAGCCCGCCTATGACACCGCTTGAATTCCTTGCGGTTATTGATCGGGCGGGCGCCCCGAAGTTTGCCGCCGAGGCAGCCTCGCGCTTTTGATCTGGGGCCTCCCATGCCTTGTGGTGGATAGCGTTAGGGGTATGACTGAGCAGCATCCCCAATCGGATCCTGGACCGCCCGATTGGTCTTTCGACCTGACGGTCGACCGTGTGCCCGATGTCGTTGGCCAAATCGCGTTCGACATGGCCTCAGGCGCAATGGTCGTCTTCAAGCAGTCGTCGACGGGTCTCAGCCCCTGATTCCTGACTTTTCGTACTAGCCCCTAGCGCAGAACGCTGAAATTAGTTTCCGACCGTGCATCCGCAAATTCAGCACATGCCGTGAGCGCGTCGAGGCGCCTAAATGCCCCGCTCACCCCCTGAGGGCAAGCTCCTGGCTCACCCACAGCCGGTACCGGTCCCACGGGTCACCGGCTCCCTCCGCGAGTTGCTCGATATGGAGCTCGAGCGCGGGGTGCACTCGAAACCACTCCGTTCCGGTAATTCGGAACTCGGCGAATTGTTCGTGCCGCGCGCTTTCGCGGTACCGGTCGCCGCGCTCGAACGCGAGCACTTCGTCGTGCGGCAAGCTCGCGAATCGCGTACGCGGGCTCGCTGTCGTGCCGATCTTGATCTGGTTCTTGAAGCGGATGTAGTACACGACGTCGACTCGCGGGGGCGCAGCATCCCCGTCGGGAAGATCGCCGACCTTCCACTCACAAATCGCGCACAACCACCCCGAGGCATACCGCACGCCGAGCCGCGAGCCACACAGCTGGCAAGCGGAAGGCAGGGTGTCGGTCACTCCGACCTCGCGCGTGACCCAATCGTGAGCGGCGAGCAAGTGCTGCGTGCAGAGGTTCACGGGGGCTCTAGCGTCACTCGCGCCCGCGCATCCGGCTACTCCACACGTCGTCGAGCTCATGCGGCGACGCTACCGGGAGCGGCCGACGTTGGGTGTCAGCCAGCGAGGGCTGCTGCCGTGCATCCGGGGCATAGTCCAAACACGTCGACGATGTGGTTGGGCTGCGTGAAGCCGTGCTGGGCGGCGACAGTGCGGGCCCACTGCTCGACCGCGTCGGCCTCGATTTCGACTGTGAGGCCGCAATTACGACAAATGAGGTGATGGTGGTGGTTGCCGGGGGTGCACGCGCGATACAAACTCTCGCCCTCTTGCTGTAGCGAGTCGGCTTCGCCTTCGACGGCGAGTTCGGCGAGCGCGCGATAGACGGTGGCTAGCCCGACGGATGACCCCGCCTCGCGCAACGCGGCGTGCAACGATTGAGCGCTCACGAACACCTCGGACGTACCGAGGGCCTCCCTCACGGCTTCGCGCTGCCACGTGTTGCGCTTCATGCAGACACCTTAACCCTTTGACCCACGAGTCTGGCGATGACGTAAATACCAAACGAGATCGTCGTGATGAAGGGGCTGATTGGCAGCGACCCACCGAGTGCGATGAGGATGCCCCCCACCG
>JANOOQ010000315.1:0-4222 GCA_031421515.1 Leifsonia sp. | reverse complement strand
CTTCGGATCGCAACGAAACTAGCGCGCTCTGGCGCTCGGCTTCGATCTGGGCCGTGGCGTTTGCGACGACGCGCGCTGCGTCCGCTTGAGCCTGCTCGATGAGTTCGGCGCGAATCTGCTTGGCATCTTCGCGAGCTTGATCGCGAATCTGAGCGGCTTCGCCGCGAGCATCCGACAATTGAGCCGTGTACTGGTCGAGAGCATCCTTTGCAGCGGCTTGAGCTTGCTCAGCGCGCTTCAGGCCACCCTCGATCGCGTCGGCGCGAGCATCGAGTGCTTCGTTAAGCCGTGGCAATACCCTCCATATGAAGAGCGCGAGGATGATTGCAAACGCGATCGATCCCCAGACCAGATCGTAAATCTCTGGAATGAGCAAGCTCGGTGCTTGTTCGGTTGCTTCTTCCGCGGCTGTCGCGACGAATGCGTTGAGCATTCGGACTCCTTCGATGGGTTCGGTGGGTTACGGCGCGGGGAACGGAATGAACGCGACGGCGATCGCGATGAAGGCAAGCGCCTCGGTGAGTGCAATACCGAGGAACATAAGCCCCTGCAGTCGACCTTGCAGCTCAGGCTGGCGCGCTACCGACTCAATCGTCTTGCCAACGATGATACCCACGCCGATTCCGGAGCCGATTGCGGCGAGACCGAATGCGAGTGGGGCTAGTTGTCCAACTACGTTCATGAATTTTTCCTTTCGAGGGTTTTACGGTGTGAGACTTCGAGCCGAGACTCAGTGCTCTTCGGCCAGAGCCATCTGAATGTAGATGGCAGCGAGGATGGTGATGACGTATGCCTGAAGGGCCGCGACAAATAGTTCAAGCACGGTGAACGCGACGCCGAACGCGAAGGTGCCGATGCCCATAAGACCGAGGGGATTACCTTCTGCAAGCACGGTGAAGAAGAAAAAGTGCGTCGCTGCAAAGCACAGCACAAGCAGCATGTGCCCGGCGACCATGTTCATCAGTAGTCGGAGCGTAAGTGTGATGGGTCGAAGGATGAACGTGGAGAGGAATTCAAGGATTGCGAGAAACCCTGCCATCACCGGATTGAGACCGGGAAGGATCAAGGCATTTTTGAAGTATCGAACGCCGAACTTTCGCACGCCCGCGTAAATGAACAACACATACGCGATCACCGCCATGATGAGCGGCAGACCGATAACTGACGTTCCCGCGAGCTGAAGCCCAGGAATGATTCCCGTTATGTTCATTCCGAGCGTGACGAAAAAGATCGTCATAAGCACGGGCATGAAGCGTCGTCCGTCTTTCTCGCCAAGCGTTCCTACGATGATGTTGTTTCGCACGAAACCAGTGACGATCTCAAACGCCGCTTGACCGCGTCCAGGCACGAGTTTCATCCTGCGTGTTCCAAGCCAAAAGATCAGAACGAGAACTGCAACAACGAGCAACCGAATAAGCATGACGCGGTTGAGCTCGAAAATCGTACCCTCGAAGAAGATCGCGGGGGGAAAGAATTCGTCAATCGATGGCCCGTGGAAACCACCCTCCGAGTCGCCTTCGGTGGCGAACGGGAGAACCGAGATGAAAGTAGAAATTATCAGTTGCTTTCTCCGGCGTCAGGCACGTTCGAGACGAGGCGATTAAGGGGCGAATTGACTCCAGCCTAGCAAAACTATCCGGACCGATTGACCGCGCTCAGCGCGGATTTTCACGTGTAGGTAACGCGCGCCCGAGCGATCGCAAGTACATCAACGACGAGGCCCCCAATTACGGCAGCGACGAGCGAGAAGAACATCACGACGGGCTCGAGGAACGGTTGACCTCGCAACACCAGCAAGATCCCTATGAATACTGCGAACTTGAGCAGCCACATTCCGAGCACGATTGAAAAGTAGAGCGACGTCGATGGTTTTCCCGCAGTGGTGCGCTCGGCGATCACGATACTGAGGGCAGTCGTTCCCATGAAGAGTGCGGTAAGCCCCGCACCAATCAGCGCGCTCACGAGCCCGGGCACGCCGGCAACAAGGTACCCAACGATCGAACCGACCACGGCAATGCTTGCCGTCACGATCGACCCGTAGAAGAGTGCTCTCGTGAGAACCGGAGCTGACTTCATAGTGCGGGTTCCTTTTCGTCAAGGCTGGCTTCGACTTCGTCTGCGTGAGCGTCGAGTCCATCGACTCGCGCCTTGCGCTTGCTGAGCGGCAAGAGAGTCACAGCGGTGCAGACCGCGAGCCCGACCGTGAGGAGCAGAGTTGCCCAGTACCACGGCATGAACATGTAGCCGAGACATCCGACGGACACAACGAGTGTCCACCCGTAAAAGATCAGCACGGCGTGAAGGTGTGAGTGACCCATGTCGAGAAGTCGATGGTGCAAGTGCATTCGATCGGCCGTGAAGGGTGACTTGCCTGCGCGCAGCCGTCGGATTACAGCGAGCCCGAAGTCGAGCAGCGGAACGATCAAGATCGCAAATGGGAGCAGGATCGGGATGAACGCGGGCAAGAAGTACGCGTTGAACCTGTCGGGCTGCGTGAGAGTACCCGGGTCCACTTGCCCCGTCACGGAGATAGCGGACGCGGCCATAAGCAGACCCACGAGCAACGCCCCTGCATCCCCCATGAAAAGTTTCGCTGGGTGAAAGTTGAGCGGCAAGAATCCGATGCACGCGCCGATGAGTACAGCGGTTGTGAGTGACGCGAGGTTGAAGTATTCGGTTTGAGCTTGCGCTTGCAGGAGATACGCGTAGACGAAGAACACGCTGTTGGAAATGAGAGCGACGCCGGCGACTAGACCGTCGAGTCCATCGATGAAGTTGATCGCGTTCATGACGAGCACAACCGCGAAGATCGTGATCGTGAGCGAAATGTATGGCGACACGATCGTTTGTCCGCCGATCGGGAGCGTAGAGATTTGCACGCCCTGCCAGGCGAGTAGCCCCGCCGCGATGACTTGGCCCGCGAGCTTGGTCATCCAATCGAGATCCCAGATGTCGTCGGCGACGCCAATGAGCACAATGATGAGCGCTGCACCCAGAAGGCCGAGAACTTGCCCCGGGTCGGCGAACACGAGACTCAGCTGTGGAATTTGGGATGCTGCCGCGAACGCGACAACGACACCGAAGAACATCGCGACGCCGCCGAGGCGAGGGGTCGGGCGCGTGTGTACGTCGCGCTCGCGGATCTTGGGGTACAACCGGTACTTCGTGCTGAGCTTGAAGATGAGCACCGAGAGGCCGAACGTGACGATTGCCGAGATGCTCGTCACGAGGATGTAGAACGCTATTCGCATAGATCCGCCCCCACGAGCTCGCGAATCTCGCCGGAGGGGATCGCTCCCTCACGGACGATGCGCAACTTGCCGTCGGGCCGACTGAGGCCAGTAGCATCCACAATCGTCGAGGGAACCGTGCCGCCCTCGCCCCCATCGAGATAGATGGATACCCGCTCGCCGAGGGCCTCGAGCGCCGCGGCGGCCGACGTCGCGGGCGGTTGGCCCGTGAGGTTCGCGCTCGAGACTGCAAGGGGGCCGGTCTCTGACAAGAGCTCGAGGGCGATCGGGTGGGAGGGCATGCGCATCGCGACCGTGCCGCGCGTTTCGCCGAGATCCCACACGAGGGAAGGTTGCGCGTTGAGGATGACTGTGAGACCGCCCGGCCAGTACTTCGCGACGAGCGTGCGCACGACGTCTGGAACGGACTCCGCAAGCGCATCGAGTGTCGGGATGCCCGGAATCAGCACGGGCGGCGGGGACTGCCTCGACCGCCCCTTGGCGTCGATGAGCTTTTGCACGGCGCGGGGATTGAACGCGTCAGCAGCAAGGCCGTACACGGTGTCGGTCGGAACCACCACGAGATCGCCTCGGCCGATCGCGGTTCTCGCGAGCCGCATACCGGTGAGCAGCTCGGATTCGACCGAGCAATCGTAGATGGAGGCCATGTTCCCTTCATCGTAGCGGTCGATTCAGTGCGAGACTGGGGAGCCCGTGGACCTCTACTTCTTTGACCTCGACAAGACGCTCTATGCGTACAACTTTCGGCGACGGCTGCCCGCGCTCGCTCTTCTGACGGGCGCGAGTCAGTATCACCTCGCGCGAACGTGGTGGGCCGACGGCTTCGAGGCGCGCGCGGAGGTTGGCGAGTGGCCGACGCCCGACGAGTACCTCGACACATTCGCGGAGGTCACGGGAACGCGGCGCTTGCCGCTTGCGGAATGGGCATCCGCTCGAGCGCAAGCAATGACTCGAATCGACGGCAGCATGGT
>JANOOQ010000314.1:0-6898 GCA_031421515.1 Leifsonia sp. | reverse complement strand
CGTTGAGGTCGACCATCTTGAGCTCGGCGATCTCGCGAACCTGAGCCTGGGAGAGCTTGGCGACCTTGACGGTGTGAGGAGTGGGCGAACCCTTTGCGACTCCCGCGGCCTTCTTGATGAGCTCCGCAGCAGGCGGGGTCTTCAGGATGAACGTGAACGAGCGGTCTTCGTAGACCGTGATCTCGACGGGGATGACGTTGCCGCGCTGAGCTTCAGTCGCAGCGTTGTACGCCTTGCAGAACTCCATGATGTTTACGCCGTGCTGACCCAGCGCAGGCCCGATGGGCGGTGCGGGGTTGGCGGCGCCGGCTTGGATCTGAAGCTTGATCAGACCCGTAACCTTCTTTTTCGGTGCCATTGTGTTTCCTTTTCTTCGAGCCATCCCTTAGCGGATGGCGCTCCCGCCGCCCGGAGTGGGCGCGGTGTGGCTGCCCCGTGCACGAGTGCGCTAGGACAACCTGTTTATCTTACGCGAAATGCCGCTGGGTTTCGATACGCGGCCCTGGGTGCTACTCAACCAGCTAACGCGGCCTTCGGCCGCTACTCAACCAGCCTTGCTACTAAACCAGCTAGAGCTTGGTGACCTGATCGAACGACAACTCGACGGGCGTCTCACGCTCGAAGAGCGAGACGAGCACGATGAGCTTGCCGCTCTCCGCCTTGATCTCGCTGATCGAACCCGGCAGGCCCGCGAACGAACCTTCCTTGATCGTGATGGTCTCGCCGATCTCGAAGTCGATTTCGGCGGGGATGACTCGCGACGAGGTCTTGCCCTTGCCGCCGGCGCCCTTGGCTGCCGGGGCTTCGACGATTTGCACAAGGCTCTTGAGCATGTTGAACGCCTCATCGAAGCGCAAGGGGCGCGGGTTGTGGCTGTTGCCGACGAAGCCCGTCACGCCAGGAGTGTGTCGAACGACCGACCAGCTGTCTTCGTTGAGGTCCATGCGCACGAGCACGTAACCCGGGATGCGCACGCGGTTGACGAGCTTACGCTGACCGTTCTTGATCTCGACGACGTCTTCCATCGGAACCTCGACCTGGAAGACATATTCCTCCATGGCCATGGAGACCTTGCGGTTCTCGATGTTCTGCTTGACGCGCTTCTCGAAGCCCGCGTACGAGTGAATGACGTACCACTTGCCGGGCTTCGCGCGGAGCTCGGTGCGGAACTCGTCGTACGGGTCGACCTCGGTGTCTGTGCCATCGGCTTCGGCGTCGGTTGAGGCTTCAGCGGATGCATCGCCCTCGAGCTCGGCTTCGTCCTGAGTCGCGGCGACCGAGGCATCCGCTTCGTCCATGGAATCGATGTCTAGAGCGTCGTCAACGATTGCGTCAGCCTCGGGGTCAATCGCGGCGTCGAGCGCTTCGAGGAGTCCAGCGAGGTCGCCCTCGAGCTCTTCGTCTTCGTCGATGACATGCATTGCCTCGTGCTCCGCAGCGGTCTCGGACTTGTCGTCTGCCGCGAGGGTGTTGCCCGTTTGGGCTTCATCCTCCTCGGAGGACTGCTCTGCTGCCGTCGCGAGCTCAAAGTCTTCGCGGTGGTTCTCAGACACAAAATCTCTTTTCATTCATACGCACGGCTGGCCCGCGGGCCGCCCTGATGGATCGACTATTGGCTGCTGACTACGTCGACGGGGTTACCGAACAGGAAGTTGACGACGAGCGCGAACACGAAGTCAAGACCAGACACGATCGCCATCATGATGACGACGAACACGAGTACGACGATCGTGTAGCTCACGAGTTCTTTGCGGGTCGGTGTGACGACCTTGCGCAGTTCCCCGATCACCTGGCGAACGAAGAGTGCCACTCGCCCGAAGGGACCACGCCGCTGGGCGCGCTCCTTCTTGGCGTTGGCGACGACATCCTCAGTCGGTTCGTCGATGACTTTTCTGGCCACTTGTTACCTTCCTCTAACCGCGCACGTCATGCGTGATTCTGCAGGGCGGACAGGACTTGAACCTGCAACCTGCGGTTTTGGAGACCGCTGCTCTACCAATTGAGCCACCGCCCTTCGATCCGAAATCTACGCTCGCGACGCGCTGTGGGCGCGCGAAAGCATGGCAGATTTCAACTACCGTGCTCAAGTGTACGTCATCCCCAGCGTCGGTTTCTCTCGCGCGGCCTACACTTGAACCCGTGACTTCCCCGCAAAACAAACAGCGAATCTCCCGCCGAATCGCCGCAATCGCCGAGTCCGCAACCCTCAAGGTTGACGGCAAAGCCAAGGCCCTGCAGGCGAAAGGGCGACCGGTAATTAGCTATGCGGCCGGCGAGCCCGACTTCGTGACTCCGAGCAACATTGTCGAAGCAGCATCCCGAGCCGTGCTCGACCCGAAGAACTACCGCTACACCCCCGCCGTCGGTCTGCCAGAGCTTCGCGAAGCAATTGCGGCCAAGACTCATCGTGACAGCGGCTGGGCGGTCGACGCGTCGCAAGTGGTCGTCACGAACGGTGGCAAGCAAGCCGTGTACCAGTCGTTCGCGACGATCGTGGATGTCGGTGACGAGGTCTTGATGCCCGCACCGTATTGGACTACCTACCCCGAAGCGATCAAGCTCGCGGGCGGAGTGGCCGTGGAAGTCTTCGCGGGAGCCGACCAGAACTACCTCGTGACGGTCGAACAACTCGAGGCTGCACGCACGGAACGCACGAAGGTGCTGCTCTTTGTGTCGCCCTCCAACCCGACGGGCTCTGTCTACTCGCCCGAGCAGACCCGCGCGATCGGCGAGTGGGCGCTCTCCCACGGCATTTGGGTCATCAGCGACGAGATCTACCAGAACCTCGTGTACGACGGCATCCGCGCGATGTCGATCGTCGAAGCGGTGCCCGCGCTCGCGGACACGACAATTCTCGTGAACGGCGTCGCCAAGAGCTACGCCATGACGGGCTGGCGCCTCGGCTGGATGGTCGGACCGGCCGACGTCATCAAGGCGGCCGGCAACCTGCAATCGCACTTGTCGTCGAACGTCTCGAACATTTCGCAGCGCGCCGCGATCGAAGCACTCACGGGCCCCCAAGTCGAAGTCGAAGCGATGCGCGTTGCTTTCGAGAAGCGCCGCAACGTCATCGTCGCCGAACTCAACAAGATCGAGGGCGTCGAGTGCCCCATGCCCCAAGGCGCTTTCTACGTGTACCCGGATGTCACGGGCTTGCTCAATCGCGAATGGGGAGGCGTGACGCCCACCACGTCACTCGAGCTCGCCGACCTCATCCTCGAGCAGGCAGAGGTGGCCGTAGTACCTGGCGAGGCCTTTGGGCCGAGCGGATACCTCCGGCTCTCGTACGCTCTCGGCGGCGAGCCACTGCTTGCGGGCGTACGCCGGCTTCAATTACTGTTCGCGTAGGGGGAACGGTCCGCGTAGGGGGAACGGTCCGCGTAGGGGGAACGGTCCGCGTAGGGGGAACGGTCCGCGTAGGGGACGGCGGAGCGGGCATCCCCCGCCATGCACCCGTGCGGGACCCGGTGCCCGCGCGATCGCGCGCCCTCGCCCCCGCCAAACCACGTGAGGTGCGCCAAATTGCTGTCAGAACCCCCCGCGAGGAGCAATTCGGCGCCCCTCGCGCGCTGGCCGACCTGACCTGTGGACACTCCGCACGCCGCGGTCACAAGGCGTGCGAGCCTCGACCGATGAGCGCACACACTCCTCTGCCCGCGGATCTTTGCATCCGCCCCTTTACATACGCCGAGGCTCGCGCGGCAGGCATGGGCGGCGGGCGCCTCCGCGGAGCCGACTTGCACGTGCCCTACCACGGGGTGCGACATCCATCCGGTGAAGAATTGACACTCCAGGACCGGTGCGCTGCGTTTCAGCTCAGGATGCCCCAGCGCGCGTTCTTCAATTCTGTGACGGCTGCCCGGCTGTTGTCGGTGCCGCTTCCGTTGCGGCTCGAGCGCGCGCCCGACCTCCACGTCGCGGTGCCAACACCGACACGAGCCCTCAATGCGCGTGGGATCATCGGGCACAAAGTCACACTCATCGGCGACGACTATTCATGGCGGTCTGGCCTTCGCGTGAGTAGCCCGCGGCGCACCTGGTGCGACTTGTCGACCGTCCTGTCGCTACCGGAACTCGTGGCGGCGGGCGACTTCATCGTGCACTGGCGCTTGCCAATGTGCACTATCGCGGACTTGGCGAGCGCGATTTCGCAATTTCGAGGACGACGCGGGATGCCCGCGCTCAAGACCGCGCTCGGACTTCTGAATAATCGTGCCGAGTCGCCGAAAGAGTCGGAGTTACGCGTCATCATCACGCTCGCTGGCCTCGTGGGATTCGAGATCAACTTTCCCATCATGGCAGGCGGCTACCGGTACCGGGGTGACATCGCGTTTCCTCGCGAGAAGGTGCTCCTGGAATACCTCGGCGACCACCACCGCTCGCCCGAGCAATGGCGTCGGGACGTCGCTCGTGCAACCCGGGTGCGTGCAGAGGGTTGGTTCATCTTCGAGTTCACCGACGCAGATCTTCAGAACCCGGGTGAACTCGTGCGGGGCATCCGGGCGATCCTCATGCAGCGAGCCGGCGGGTCACTCCTGTAGGAGGACGTGAGGTGCGCGTAATTGCTGTGTGAGGACATCCAGCAGAGCAATATGGCGCACCTCACGAGCTTCGGTGGGCAGGGTGCTCAGGAGAGCGGATGCCCGTACCGACCTAGATCGTCAGCCCGACGGCCACGGGCTCGACCTGCAGGCGCACGCCGAACTGGGCGAGCACGACGGCTTGCACGAAGCGTGCTAGTTCAGCGATCTGCGCGGCTGTTGCGCCGCCACGATTGACGATTGCGAGCGAGTGCTTTTTCGAGATCGCAGCACCCGAGCCCGGGAGCGAGAAGCCTCTCATCACCCCCGCTTGCTCGATGAGCCACGCCGCGCTGAGCTTGACGTTGCGGTCGTCCGCCTCGAGCCAGCGCGGCGCGTGGGCCGGCAGCGAGCGCGCGAAGTTTTCGCTCACGATTGGGTTCGTGAAGAACGATCCGCAACTTACCGAGTCCGCGTCCGAGGGGTCGAGCACCATGCCTTTGGATGCCCGCAGTGCAAGCACCGTCTCGCGCACTTGTGCAGCCGTCACCGTGTCGCCCACCGACACCCCGAGCGCCGACGCGAGCTGCTCGTACCGAACCGTGCTCTCGAGCGACTCATCAAGCGCGAGCTCGATCGCCACGACGACACCGCGGCGCCCATGCTTGAGCGCCGACGAGCGGTAGGCGAGCTCGAGCTCAGCTGCCGCGAGGCGCGACACGTCACCCGTGAGGTAGTCGAGAAAGTCGATCGCGGTGAGACTCGAGGCCAGTTCCTGGCCGTACGCTCCGATGTTCTGGATGGGGGCCGCTCCCGACGATCCGGGAATACCGCTCAGCGCCTCGATCCCACTGAATCCGTGGTCGAGCGTGTAGCCAACGGCGGCATCCCACGGCTCCCCGGCTTGGATTCGTAAGCGGATGCCCGGCGCATCCACTCGCTCAATGCCACGAGTCGCGACGTGGATGACGGTGCCGTCGAAACCCTCATCCGCGATGACGACGTTGGACCCCCCGCCGAGCACGAGCCACTCGTCGCCCGTGCTCCATGCCGCGAGCGAGCTCTCAACGAGTTCGGCCTCGGTCGTAGTTGTGATGAGCTCGCGCGCGGGGCCACCCACGCCGATCGTCGTCAAGCGCGAAAGCAGCATCAGTTGAACGTGACGCGAACCTGCGCCTTGCCGAGAACCGTTTCGCCCCCGAATGTGACCGTGAGGTCGATCCGTGCGGCGCCATCTTCGACTGCGCCAACCTTCGCCACGACAGTGACGGTCGCGCCCTCGGCCGGGTCGACGAGCACGGGGCGCGTGAAGCGCACTTGGAAGTCGCTCACCCAACCGCTGTCACCGAGCCAGTCGACGACGGGCTGCACGGCGAGGCCCATCGTGAGCATGCCGTGGGCGAGCACTCCGGGGAGGCCGACGGATTGCGCGATGTCGTCGCGGTAGTGGATCGAGTTGAAGTCGCCCGAGGCGCCCGCGTAGCGCACGAGCGAATCGCGCGTGAGGTGGAAGGTCTTCTCGGCGATGAGTTCGCCTGGGTTAAGCTCGCCAAGTTTGATTGAGCTTGCACCCTCGCTGATTGAGCTTGTCGAAATCCCGCCGCTCATTCGTCGCCCCTCACTACGAGCGTCGAAATCGCCGTGACGACGTGATCGCCGCTCGAGTCGACGATCGTGGACTCGGCCGTGACCATCGAGTGGCCGCCGAGCGACTTGATGCTCGTGACCGCGAGAGTCGCGGTCAGTTCGTCGCCCGCGACGATGGGGCGCGAATAGCTGAAGCGCTGGTCACCGTGAACGACTCGTGTGAAGTCGATACCGCCATCGGGCTCGGCGAGCAATTGCGCGAGCGTCGCTTCTTGCACCACGACGGCGAATGTCGGTGGCGCGACGACGTCGGAATAGCCCGCAGCGGATGCGGCTTCGACCGAGTAATTGAGTGGGCTCGAGGCGAAGACGGCGCGAGCAAACTCGCGCACCTTCTCTCGACCGACGAGATAGGGGACTGTGGGCGCAAATGCTCGCCCTACGAGTTCGGGGTTCACTGACACGAAAGCCAGCTTAACGGTGAAGCCCCGCCTGACTTCATAGTCGGCGGGGCTTCAGAATCTTTTAGGTGCGGTGCCTTACTGGCAGCTGTCGCACTGCAGAAGATCCATTGGGTCGACGGGAACTGCGTAACCGCCAACGTTGTCGCTGTCGTTGTCCATTCGAACCTCCTCAAGTCTTCTTAGGTATTTCCCGGCTATCTGCCGGAGGACTCCCACTATATAACCGGAATGACACTCCTGTCATTCCACTACATGTTGTGTTTTCGGCGTGTCGAGATCCTTTCCTCTAGATTAGCGCGGGCCACCGACATCCACTCGTCCACAAAC
>JANOOQ010000313.1:0-7306 GCA_031421515.1 Leifsonia sp. | reverse complement strand
GAGCGAGAGCGCGCGCCGCGAGCACAGACGTCGCGGCAGTGCGCAGCGCCGTCAGGAGGGTCATTTCAGCCCAGAAGGTCGGGTAGCCGTTGCTTACGTTCGAGAGCACTCCGTAGGCGGTGACGGTCTGAAATCCGTTTCGAGGATTAGACGGATGCCCGTTCACATACTTGAACGCGTAAGTCTCGCCGTCACTCGTGGGCATGAGTTCGATGACGCCGTTGGGGGAATGACTCGCGACGCGAGGGGCTTTCTCGAACTCCTCCCACCGAGCGAAGTCCTCGTCGAGGTAGGTGACCATCCCGCGAATGATGTCTTCGACACCCGTGTCGGCGATCCACCGTGCCATGTTCGGCACATTCACAAAGCGCACCACGGCGGCCTCTTTTCTCGTTCGAAACTACCAATCTACGAATGTGCACTATGCACTGACAACACCCTGATCGCGCGATAATGTGCACTCAATCGTGCATTTTGTTTATCAAGCACATACACTGTGCGCATGCTGACTCTCGATGAGCTCGACCGCCAACTACTCGCTGCGTTGCGGGCCAACGGACGGGAGCCGGTAGCGAGTCTCGCGAGAACGCTAGGCGTCACGCGAGCGACCGTGACAAGTCGACTCGACCGGCTGATGAGCTCGGGCACCGTGATCGGCTTCTCGGTCCGAGTGCGTGAAGAACTCGACCCGGATTCCGTGCGCGCGATCGCACTCATCGAAGTCGAGGGACGGTCGACGGCGGTCGTGATCGACAAGTTGCGCGGTCTGTCTGAGATTCACTCGCTCCACACGACTAACGGCGCGTGGGATCTCGTCGCCGAGCTGCGCACGAATTCGCTCGGCAGCTTTGACCGTCTTCTCGGCCAAATCCGTTCGATCGACGGAGTCGTCAATAGCGAGACGAGTTTGCTGCTGAGCTCGGCGCTTCTTGGGGAGCCAGGTCGGCGTTAGCCTGGGGCCTTTAGAGTTCGAACTTCAAGTCGACGTCGGCGACCCTCAGCCTAGCCAACGCCAAGCTCGCCTTGGGCCGATCGAGAATCATGTAGATGAAAGTCGACCTGTTGGTCGCAAGCGGTCGAATGATGTGGTATTCCGTCGACAGGGTGATGAGGATGTCCTCCGTTCGCTCCAATCGTCAGCTGCGGGCTATCCGGCAAAGAAGAGCAGTCCCCGAACAGCGATCGCGAGAGCCGCGATGCTGAATAGGACGCCGCCGATCATGAACTGAACCGGGGTTGATCGATTCGATTCCCTCTCACCGGCGGCGCCACCAAGGCCACGGAGCAATCGGAAATTAGCTTCGGCAATCGACTTGCGAAAGCGCACCACTAGTAATCCCCCGATTACCCCAAGGACGCCTACGACAATGAAGAGGATGGCTGTACTCGTCATAGGTTCCCCATTCACGATCCACGCGTCTCGATTCCTGGCCAACTTTGCTCAGCAGCGCTGGGTTTCGATACGCGCTGCGCGCTACTCAACCAGCGTAATGCGCTCGTGTAACCCACCCCGCGCAGTTGGATCGGCGCTGGGCGTCGCAGAATCACCATGCGATTCCTGTAGCTCCGCGCGCTACTCAACCGGCTACTCTCGCGCCCGGTTTCGCGACCTAATTCTCGCGAGAGTGCAAAAAAGCGCAGTGTGCGGGATGCTCGACTGCGCTTTTTTGCGCTCTCGACGACTAGAGCGGGGTTCGGTGAGCGCGGGGCGGTTCCGATACGCCCGCGAAGCGCGCTACTCAGCCGGCCTTATGCGCTTGTATCCGACCCAGCGCAGCCGGGTCGGCGCTGGCGTCGCGAATCGCTAACCGACTCCTTTAGCTCCAGCGCAAGTCAAGCGGCCTGTTTGCCGTTTTGCCGTCTCGACACGACGAGCGAGGTGATCGACGACGTATGCGGCGTCCCTGCCGACTCCGCCAATCAGGTGCGAGGTGATCGAAGACTGGTTGCGCATTCCGACGATGTAGACGCCTGGTTCCTCGGTCACTCCCCGTCGGTGGGTCAGCCGCCCGTCGACGTCGAGCAGTGGCAGTTTCAGGAACCGGTGATCGGGACGAAACCCGGTGCACCACACGACAGTATTCACCTCAACAGTGCGGCCGTCGTCTGTGAGCGGATGCCCGTCTCGAATCCCGACCACCCGCGGCAGACGTTGGACTCCTGCCGCTTCAAGATCATCCGGTCGAATCCGCACCAGCGGATCCCCGCCGCCTCGTAGTCTGCGTTCGAAGAGAGCGACACCGGCTCCGCCTAATAGGCGCATGAGCGGAAAAATTACCCTGCCCATCGGCGGGACATGACCGACGTCGCGCCCGGCGAGATACACCGCCCGCTCGGGTCCACTCGCGGTCGAGCGGGTGAGATCGAGTGCAATCTCGGCACCGGAGTTTCCGGCTCCGACCACCAACACCGCACCCGTCGACATTTCGCTCGGGCGCCGGTAGCCGCTCGAGTGAAGTTGAGTGACGTGGTCCCCCAATTCGGCAGCGAAGTCGGGGATAAGCGGAAGGCCGTGCGCACTGTTCGCGATCACGACGTTACGGGCACGCCACCGGCGCCCGTCGGTCGCCGTGACGAGCAGATCCTCACCCGCTCGGCTAACCAACTCAACCCGAGTACCGAGTTCGACCGGCAAATTGAAGCGATTTGCGTAAGCGAGCAAGTACTCAGCCATGGCGTTCTTTGTCGCCAACTCATCTCGTCGGGCCGGCAATGGCATTCCCGGGAGATGGCTGAAACCGGCCGGCGTGAACAGCCGGAGCGAATCCCAACGGTGCCGCCAACTATCGCCGATTTCTAGGCCGGCGTCGAGTATGACGAAGTCGCGGCCGCGAACGCGCAACTGATGGCCGGTGGCTAGGCCAGCCTGCCCGCCGCCGATGACGATCGTTTCGACCTGCTGCTCGGTCATCTTGACGGCCATCATACGCGCGCCCCGTTTCGATGCGCCACTCAACCGAGGGGGGGGTTGCGTATACGGCTCGTGCATACGACCCAGCGCAGCTGGGTCGGCGCTGGCGTCGCGAATCGCAAGGCGATTCCTTCAGCTCCAGCGCGCTACGAGCCGAGACGCTCGCGAACTACCTCGGCGAGGCCGTGCGCGATTTCGTCGGCGACGTGTTGGTGCTCGGCCTCGACCATGACTCGCACCATGGGTTCCGTACCGGAGGGGCGCAGGAGCACTCGCCCCGTGTCACCGAGGGTTGCCTCGGCAGCGGCAACGGCATCCGCTATCACGCTGTCGGAGCCGAGCGCGTGATGGTCGACGCCGCGCACATTCACGAGCACTTGCGGGTAGACGGTCATGACCGCGGCAAGGTCGTGGAGTGACTTGCCCGTGCGAGCCATTTCGGCGACGAGGTGCAGCCCCGTGAGAATGCCGTCGCCCGTCGTCGCGAACTTCGTCATGATGACGTGACCCGATTGCTCGCCACCGAGCGAGAGGCCGTGCTCGCCGAGAGCTTCGAGCACATAGCGGTCACCCACCGCGGTTTCGAGCAAGCGGATGTCGTGCGCAGCCATAGCGCGGCGAAGTCCGAGATTGCTCATGACAGTCGCGACTAGCGTGCGCTCCTTGAGTGCTCCGCGCTCGGCCATCGACACCGCGAGGATCGCCATGATCTGGTCACCGTCGATGTGGTTGCCAAGGTGATCGACCGCGAGGCAGCGATCGGCATCGCCATCGTGTGCGATTCCCACGTCGGCTCCGTGCGCGAGCACAGCGGCAGCGAGGTTATCGAGATGGGTCGAACCAACGCCGTCGTTGATGTTGAAGCCGTCGGGATCGGCACCGATCACCGTGACGCGAGCGCCGGCATCCGTGAAGACTTGCGGCGAGACGCCGGCGGCCGCACCGTTCGCGCAATCGAGCACTATGTGTACGCCGTCGAGGCGGTGCGGAATCGTCGAAAGCAAGTGCAAGATGTAGCGGTCTTCGGCGTCAGCGAACCTGCGAATGCGACCGACCTCGACGCCCATGGGCGCCAACTTGGGCGCCGCGAGCGCGAACTCGATTCGATCTTCGACCTCGTCGGGAAGCTTCGTTCCGCCTGTTGCGAAGAACTTGATTCCGTTGTCGGGCGCAGCGTTGTGCGATGCCGAAATCATGACGCCAAGGTCGGCCTTGAAGTCGGCGACGAGAAACGCCGCAGCAGGAGTCGGGATGACACCCGCATCCCACACGTCGACTCCCGAACTCGCGAGTCCAGCGGCAACTGCTGCCGCGAGAAACTCGCCAGACACGCGAGGATCCCGCGCAACTACTGCGATGGGGCGCCGACCCGAGGCGCGACGACCATCCGCCACGCGACCCTTACCCAACACGACGGCAGCCGCTTGGGCAAGGCCCAACGCAAGCTCGACCGTCAAGTCACTGTTCGCGAGGCCGCGAACACCATCCGTTCCGAAGAGCCGAGGCACGGCAACGACAGCGGGTTAGCGCTTCGAGAACTGCGACGCCTTGCGGGCCTTCTTGAGACCGGCCTTCTTGCGTTCGATGACGCGAGCGTCACGAGTAAGGAAGCCGGCCTTCTTGAGGGCGGGGCGGTTGTTCTCGCGGTCGATCTCGTTGAGCGAGCGAGCGATCGCGAGGCGCAATGCACCGGCTTGACCCGAAGGTCCACCGCCAGTGATGCGAGCGGTCACGTCGTACGCGCCAAGAAGGTCGAGCACCTTGAACGGGTCGTTGATGAGCTGCTGGTGCAACTTGTTCGGGAAGTACTCAGCGAGTTCGCGTCCGTTGACGAGAGCCTTGCCCGTGCCGGGAACGATGCGCACGCGTGCGATCGCTTCCTTGCGGCGACCCACGGCAGCGCCGGGAACGTTGAGCACGACGCGAGGCGCCTTGGGGGCGCTCTCTGCGGGAGTCTCGGTCGAGTAGCCGCCGTCAGGCGTCTCGGTGGAATAGCTCTCGGGTACTACCTCGTCGGTCTCGACTGAGGTGTCTTCGATCTTGGCCAATTTAAGTCCTTAGTTCTTACAGCGTGTCGAGCAGCGCGGGGGCTACTGAGCAACCTGGGTGAGGGTGTATGTCTTGGGCTGCTGTGCCGCGTGAGGGTGCTCGGCACCCGCGTACACCTTGAGCTTCGTCAGCTGTGCGCGGCCGATCGAGTTCTTAGGAAGCATGCCGCGAATAGCCTTCTCGACCGCGCGGGTCGGGTGCTTTTCGAGCATCTCGGAGTAAGTCGTTGCAGTGAGGCCGCCCGGGTAACCCGAGTGGCGGTACGCCTTCTTCTGCGCGAGCTTTGCGCCAGTGAGCGCGACCTTCTCGGCGTTGATGATGATCACGAAGTCACCCATGTCCATGTGAGGAGCAAAGGTGGGCTTGTGCTTGCCGCGCAGCAAAACAGCCGCGTGGCTTGCTAGACGACCGAGAACGATGTCGGTCGCGTCGATGATGACCCAGTCGCGCTGAACATCAGCGGGAGTAGGTGAAAATGTACGCGTCACAGTAGTGCTGCTTTCAGTTGATCGAGTGAGGTGTTCGTGAATCCCGCTCCGTGGCGAGTTGCAAGTCGATGACTCGAAACGCGCCCGTGGAGGGCTCATGATCGGGTGCTACGCCTTACGGCGCAGGCACCAAGGGTCAACCTTAGTTCATGGTCAGGGGACGGGTCAAACTAGGCTCGGCGGGCACGCGTCTCCCCCGCACGCAGGGCGACGGCCGCGTCATCCGGATATCCAACCTCGACGAGCGTGAGCCCCGCCGCCGGCATGACCTTGAACTCGCTCGTGCGCTGTGCTTCGTCGCGGATGCCCGTGGGCCGCTCGCGAGCGAGCTTGCCTTCGCCGACCCACACGGTCGCGCCCACGAGCGCTCGCACCATGCTGTGGCAGAACGCGTCGGCCTTGAGGTGCGCGATGAGCACTCCCGTTTCATCGCGCCGCCACGCGAACTCTTGAAGCTCGCGGATCGTCGTGGCTCGCTCACGCGGGCGGCAATACGCGGCCCAATCATGTAGCCCGAGCAACTCGCGAGCCGACGCGTTCATCGCGTCGATGTCGAGCGCGGCGGGGTAAGCGATCGTGTGGCCTCGAAGCAACGGATTTCGCTCGGCGAGCGAATCAGCAATGCGGTACTCGTACCGACGCCAGAGCGGCGAGAACCGCGCATCGAACCCCTCGGGTGCGATCGAGACTCGCGAAACGTAGAGGTCGCTCGACATACCAGCGATGCCGTTGAGTCGCTTCTCGAGCGCTGCCGTTGGCTCCATCGGGAGCCCTTCGCGCCGGTGAGGTGAAGCGAGATGCTTCAGCTGGGCCGACGTGAGGTCGAGGTGCGCCACTTGGCCGGTAGCGTGCACTCCGGCATCCGTTCGTCCGGCAACCGTCAGCACGGGCGGCTCACCGTGGCGGCGCAGTACGGTGGCAAGCGCGGCCTCTAGCTCGCCCTGAACGGTGCGGATGCCCGGTTGCTTTGCCCACCCCGTAAAACCGCATCCGTCGTAAGCGATGTCGAGGCGCAAGCGCGTTGTCGACTCGTCACTCACGAGCCCCAAGTCTAGGCTGGAACCCTAACCGCCATGAGTCCCGCAAAGAAACCCCTCGCTGTAGCCGTCGTTCCCGCGGCGGTTTCTAGTGCGCGACTACACGGTCTCGACGGCTTACGTGCGATCGCCGTACTCACCGTCATGGCGTATCACTTCGTGCCCTCGGGCGTGGTCGGCGGCTATATCGGCGTCGATGTGTTCTTCGTGCTCAGCGGGTTTCTCATCACAGGGCTCCTCGTGCGCGAACGCACTCTGGCGGGCACAGTGTCTCTGCCTGCGTTTTGGGCGCGACGCGTGCGGCGGCTCATCCCGGCGCTCGTTCTCGTCGTCACAGCGTGTTCGGCGGCCGCATACTTCATCGGCGGCGACGTGCTGGTTCGTATCGGATCGCAAGTGATCGGAGCTGCGACGTTTAGCAGCAACTGGCTCTACATCGCTCAAGGAGCGAGCTACTTCGACGACACGACTCCACAGTTGTTTCGAAACCTGTGGTCGCTCGCGGTCGAGGAACAGTTCTATTTGCTGTGGCCGGGGCTTCTACTTCTTGTGCTGCTCTTACCGTGGCGCGCGCTGCGGATCGGAGTCGTCGGCGCGCTCGGCGTGGCATCCGCTCTTGCAATGGCGTCGCTCTTCACGCCGCCTGGCGATGCGACGCGCGTGTATTTCGGAACCGACACGCACAGCTTTGGGCTCGCGCTCGGCGCGGCACTCGCGCTCGCACTCGAAGGCCGTTTCTTGAGTCTTGGCCCGCCTCGTCGCATTCTCCCGTGGCTCGGCGCGATCGCGGTCGGGGGTCTCGTCGCGATCGCTATCGCGAT
>JANOOQ010000312.1:0-4976 GCA_031421515.1 Leifsonia sp. | reverse complement strand
TAGCGGCCAGTAGTGCGGCGGAGTCCACAAGAAAACGATCCCGAACAGGATGATCGGGGTCCACGACAGCGAACCCGTAACCGCTGCCCAGCCGATGAGCACGGGCATGCAACCGGCAGCCCCGCCCCACACGATGTTTTGCGGCGTACGGCGCTTGAGCAAGAGCGTGTAGACGAAGACGTAAAACAGGATCGCCGCGAGCGAGAGAGCGGCTGCAAGCCAATTGACGAGCAACCCAAGCCACACGATGGATGCCACACCGGCAACCCATGCGAAAGCGAGCGCTTCGACGTCACGCAGTTCGCCCGTCACGAGGGGCCTCGACTTCGTGCGGTCCATGACGCGGTCGATATCGCGATCGATGTAGCAGTTGAATGCATTCGCGGAACCCGCGCTCAAGCTGCCGCCAACGAGGGTGCTCAAAACGAGCCAAAGGTTCGGGATGCCGTTGGCCGCGAGAATCATGACTGGCGCGGTCGTAACAAGAAGTAACTCGATGACTCGCGGCTTCGTGAGCGCTACGTAGGCGCGGATCTTGCGACCGAAGCCAATTCGACCCGTTTCGGGGCGGTGCTCGAGCGCGACATCCATGAACTCAATCCTAGGCCGCCGGTCGTCCCTATACTTGAATCGCCCACCAGCCCGTGCCGGTCTGACTCGTGGACCTGACGGCCGAGCCGATTTGTCCCGCGGCGGGCATTTCATTAATGTGCCAAAGCCGACTCAGGCCGCGCCGCTTGTAGAAAGGTCCAAATCATCGTGACAGCTCTCCAATGGGATTCCCTCGACAGCAAGGCGGTCGACACTGCGCGTCTCCTTGCGGCAGATGCAGTCGAGAAAGTCGGTAACGGGCATCCGGGAACGGCAATGAGCCTCGCGCCCGCCGCGTATTTGCTCTTCCAGAAGGTCATGAGGCGTGACCCCGCAGACAACGACTGGCTCGGTCGCGACCGATTCATTCTCTCCGCCGGTCACAGTTCGCTCACGCAATACGTGCAGTTGTACTTCGCTGGCTATGGTCTCGAGCTCGACGACCTCAAGGCGCTTCGCACGTGGGGATCCTTGACCCCCGGGCATCCAGAATTTGGCCACACGGATGGTGTCGAGATTACGACCGGTCCACTCGGCCAGGGAATCTCGAGTGCCGTCGGATTCGCATACGCCTCTCGCTTTGAGCGCGGACTCTTCGACCCAGACGCAGCCGTCGGTAAGAGTCCTTTTGACCACTTCATCTATGTGATCGCGGGCGACGGCGACTTGCAAGAGGGAGTCACGAGCGAAGCATCGTCCCTCGCTGGGCATCAGCAGCTCGGAAACCTCATCGCGATCTACGACAGCAACCAGATCTCGATCGAAGACGACACCGACATAGCCTTTACGGAAGACGTCAAAGCACGTTACGAGTCGTACCACTGGCACGTGCAGACGGTTGACTGGAAGAAGACGGGCGTCTACGAGGAAGACGTTCATGAGTTGAACACCGCGATCGAGGCCGCTCAAGCGGTAACCGACAAGCCCTCGCTGATCATCTTGCGTACGATCATCGGCTGGCCCGCGCCCCACAAGCAGAACTCGGGCAAGATCCACGGCTCTGCCTTGGGTGCCGAAGAACTCGCGGCGACGAAGGTCGTGTTGGGCTTCGATCCCGAACAATCGTTTGAGGTCGCTCCAGAGGTCATCGCTCACACGCGCAAGGCACTCGAGCGCGGCGCAGCAGCTCACGCCGAGTGGAACGCCACATTCGACGCATGGGCAGCTGCAAACCCCGACCGCAAGACTCTTCTCGACCGCGTGCTCTCGGGTGACTTGCCTGAGGGTGTCGACGATGCACTTCCCGTCTTCGAGGCGGGTAAAGATGTCTCGACGCGCGCAGCATCCGGAAAGGTACTCGGCGCTCTCGGCGCCGTCATCCCCGAACTGTGGGGCGGCTCGGCCGACCTCGCGGAGTCAAACCTCACGACGATCGCGGGCGCGGCGTCGTTCATCCCGAGCGAGCACTCGACGCACGAGTGGAAGGGTAACCCGTACGGCCGTGTCTTGCACTTCGGAATCCGCGAGCACGCCATGGGCGCGATTCTCAACGGAATCGTGCTACACGGCAACACGCGCGCTTTCGGCGGAACCTTCCTGATCTTCAGCGACTACATGCGCCCCGCGGTTCGCCTCGCGGCACTCATGAAGGTTCCCTCGATCTTCGTGTGGACGCACGACTCCGTCGCGCTCGGCGAAGACGGCCCCACGCACCAACCGATCGAGCAACTCGCGACGCTTCGCGCGATCCCGGGTCTCGACATCGTGCGTCCCGGTGACGCAAACGAGGTCTCGTGGGCCTGGAAGACAATCCTCGAGCGCCGCAATGGTCCCGCGGGTATCGCACTGACCCGTCAGAACATCCCAGTCTTTGCGCGCGGCGAAGGCGACGCCTCAGGTGAGACCTTTGCATCCGCTCGCAACGTCTCGAAAGGTGCCTACGTACTTGCAGAAGCCCCCAACGGCAAGCCCGACGGCATCTTCATCGCGACGGGTTCCGAACTGCAGCTCGCGGTGAACGCTCGCGAGGCCCTCAAGTCCGACGGCATCAACGCTCGCGTTGTGTCGGCCCCGAGCCTCGAGTGGTTCGAGGAACAGGATGCCGCGTACCGCGAGTCCGTGCTTCCCGCCGCCATCAGGGCGCGCGTGTCGATCGAGGCGGGGCTCGATCTCACGTGGGTCCGTTACGTCGGCGACGCGGGCCGGAGCGTTTCGATCGAGCACTTCGGTGCATCCGCTGACTACCAAACCCTGTTCCGTGAATTCGGAATCACCACCGAGGCCGCCGTGGCCGCTGCCAAGGAATCACTCGCCGCCGCACAGGCCTAGGCGACAGAAAGAAGACAAAGCATGAGCACCACATCCCCCACCGCCGAACTCTCGGCTCTCGGAGTAAGCATTTGGCTCGACGACTTGTCGCGCGACCGCATCAAGTCGGGAAGCCTCGAAGCACTCATCTCCGACCGCAACGTCGTTGGAGTCACGACGAACCCCACGATTTTCGCAAGTGCGCTCGCGAAGGGCGAAACGTACGACGCTCAAGTCGCCGACCTCGCCGCAGCTGGTAAGAGCGTGACCGATGCCGTGTTCGACATCACGACCAACGACGTTTCGGCCGCGTGTGACATCTTCCGCCCCGTCTTCGACGCAACCAACGGCTTCGATGGGCGAGTTTCGATCGAGGTCGAGCCAGGTCTCGCGCACGACGCAGCGGGCACCATTCGTCAGGCGAAGGAGCTGTGGGCAAAGGTCGACCGCCCCAACGCGCTCATCAAGATCCCCGCGACGCTCGAGGGACTCGAGGCCATCACCGCGACGATCGGTGCAGGGATCAGCGTCAACGTGACGCTCATCTTCAGCCTCGAGCGTCATCGCGAAGTGATAAACGCCTATTTGTCAGGGCTCGAGATCGCGCAAGGCGCGGGCATCGACATCTCGACGCTTCACTCGGTCGCTTCGTTCTTCGTTTCTCGGGTCGACACCGAGATCGACAAGCGACTCGACGCGATTGGCACTCCCGAGGCGTTAGCACTCAAGAGCAAGGCCGGAGTCGCGAACGCCCAACTCGCGTACGAGGTTTACGAGCAAGCATTCTCGACCGAGCGCGCGAAGGTTCTACTCGCTAGCGGAGCGAACAAACAGCGCCCGCTATGGGCTTCGACGGGAGTCAAGGACCCGAGCCTTCCCGACACCCTCTACGTCACGCAACTCGCTGTGGCCGAGACCGTCAACACGATGCCCGAGAAGACTCTCGAGGCAACCTTCGATCACGGGGTCATCGAGGGCGACCAAGTGACGGGATCATATGGAACGGCGAACGCGACGCTCGACGCAATCGGCGCACTCGGAATTTCGTATGACGACGTGACCGCGCTTCTCGAGAAGGAGGGCGTCGAGAAATTCATCGTCTCGTGGAACGAACTCCTCGATACGGTCTCTGCCGCGCTGGAGTCGGCAAAGTGAGCGTACGCATCGCGGTTTCCGGTGCGGCTGCCGAAGCGGTAGATCGCATCGTTCCGCAACTCGTGAGCGATCTCGTCGCGAGCCGCATCACGGGCGGAGACGCTTCGTTGTGGGGATCCGAAGCTGAAGACGAAGCAAGCAAACGTCTCGGTTGGGTTGAAGCGGTTGCCTTCTCACGGCCCATGGTCGAAGACATTCTCGAGCTGCGTGACAAACTGCGCGCAGACGGTGTCGACCACATCGTGCTCGGCGGAATGGGTGGTTCGTCGCTTGCGCCCGAGGTCATCGCGCGCACCTATGGAGTCGAACTGACTGTGCTCGACTCGACCGACCCCGCTCAAGTGCTCGCTGCGCTCGGCGACCGGCTCGCGTCATCCGCCATCGTCATTTCTTCAAAGTCGGGGTCGACAGTCGAGACCGACAGCCAGAAGCGGATTTACGAGAAGTACTTCAGTGACGCGGGGATAGACCCGCTCACGCGCATCATCATCGTCACGGATCCCGGTTCTCCCCTCGATGTCGAGTCGCGAGCAACGGGGTACCGCGTTTTCAACGCAGATCCGACCGTAGGCGGACGCTACTCGGCGCTCACAGCCTTCGGACTCGTGCCGTCGGGCCTCGCCGGTGTCGACATCGCTGAGCTGCTCGACGAGGCCGACGCAATGTCGCTCGACCTCGCGATCGACTCCCCCTCGAATCCAGGGCTCGTGCTCGGCGCTGCGATCGCTGGAACTCGTCCGCTCAAGGACAAGCTCGCTATCGTTGCCGACGGCACCCACATTCTGGGTTTCGGCGACTGGGCCGAGCAACTGATTGCTGAATCGACGGGCAAGCTCGGCAAGGGCATTCTTCCGGTCGTTCTCGATGTTGACTCGCCCGAGCTCACACAGGGCCTCGACGACGTTCAAGTCGTGCGGCTCGTGGGCGATTGGGATGACACGAAAGACGTAGCCGACGGCGAGATCGAGATCACGGGAACCCTC
>JANOOQ010000311.1:0-2198 GCA_031421515.1 Leifsonia sp. | reverse complement strand
GTCTCTGGAGCCTTGTATAGGCCGACCACGTCCTTAACCAGAACGACGTAGCTACGGAAGAAGCCCACCTTCGTCGCACCGCCTAGCGTGGGAGGCGCCTCAGGCACATTCAGGAGCAAAGGTAGCGTGAAGACCACGGTCCACACTGCAGCGCCCACAGCAATGAGCCGATACGCAAGCCCGTTTGACGTATCCATGCCGAACCACGAGAAGGTGTCGAGCACAACCACGATGATGAGCGCGACAATTCCGCCGATGTAGCCAAGTCCCCACCCGAGGCCGCTCACGCGACCGATCGTCTTGCGCGTCGAGACCTGCACGAGCATCGCGTTGTAGTTGACGCCAGCGATCTCCGAGACCACCGCGCCGAGTGCCAGAAGGATAGCCCCGAACCAGAAATAGGACGGTTCGGCGTAGACAAAGAAAAGGCCGAACTGCACAAGTGCGAGCAGGCCGGTGAAGGCGAGAAGAAGCTTCTTCTTGCTGCCTGACGCGTCTGCGCGCTGGCCGAGAACAGGTGCAAGCAGGAGAATGAGGATGCCAGCGCCAAACGTCGCCCAGCCGTAGCCGGCCGAAAGGGTTGCCAAAGCACCCTCTTTCAGCGGGTCACCCTCGGGGAGTGCGGCAATGTCGGCGGGCAAGAAGTTGTCGGAGATCAAGTATAGCGACGCGAAGACAAAAGTCAGGATGACCGAGTTGAACGGTTGGGTCGCCCAGTCCCACAGCGCCCAGGAGATCACTTGCTTGCGAGGAACGACTTTGTTCTCGGACAGGTCTTTGCCGGCGGCGGCAACGGCACCGACGCTTGCAGGCATCGGGACCCTCTTGGTGGTGTATTCAGGTGCAGCCTTCTTGCCAGTGGAGTCCGTCATGCTCACACGCTAGTGGCTGGGGGCGCTCAACGGCAGCATCAAAACTTGAGTCGTTATGGCTCAAGATTTGCCGAGAGCGCTTGACACGGGCATCCACCCTCTGCAAACTTGATACAGCGCGGCTCAGGTTTGGAATCATTGGTTTCGATACGGCCGCATCGCGGCCTACTCAACCAGCTGGGCTGCATCCACGGAATCAAGGAGTTAGAGCATATGGCTCGAGCAGTAGGAATTGACCTCGGCACCACGAACTCGGTTGTCGCAGTTCTCGAAGGTGGAGAACCCACCGTCATCGCAAACGCGGAAGGCTTCCGCACGACTCCATCAGTCGTGGCCTTCACGAAAGACAACGAAGTTCTCGTTGGTGAAACCGCTAAGCGCCAAGCCGTCACGAACGTCGATCGAACGATCGCATCCGTCAAGCGCCACATGGGCACGGACTGGAAGCAAGACGTCGACACGAAGAAGTACACCGCTCAAGAGATTTCGGCGCGCATCCTCGCGAAGCTCAAGCGAGACGCCGAGCAGTATTTGGGCGAGCCCGTGACTGACGCGGTCATCACTGTGCCTGCCTACTTCAACGACGCAGAGCGCCAAGCGACGAAGGAAGCCGGCGAGATCGCGGGACTCACGGTCTTGCGCATCATCAACGAGCCGACGGCAGCCGCTCTCGCCTACGGACTCGACAAGGGCAAGGAAGACGAACTCATTCTCGTGTTCGACCTCGGTGGCGGAACGTTTGACGTCTCTCTGCTCGAAGTGGGTAAGGACGATGACTTCTCGACGATCCAGGTCAAGTCGACCTCAGGCGACAACCGACTCGGTGGCGACGACTGGGACCAACGTGTCGTTGATTACTTGATCAAGCGATTCAAGGAGACCACAGGAGTCGATGTGTCGAGCGACAAGATCGCGAAGCAGCGACTCAAGGAAGCCGCCGAGCAGGCCAAGAAGGAACTCTCTTCGCAGACCTCGACGACGATCCAGCTGCCGTACCTCTCGCTCACCGAGAACGGCCCAGCCAACCTCGACGAGACGCTCACGCGCGCGAAGTTCGAAGAGCTTACGGCGGATTTGCTCGGTCGCCTCGAGAAGCCCTTCAAAGACGTCATCAAGGAAGCCGGAGTCAAGGTCGCCGATGTCGCGCACGTTGTGCTCGTTGGCGGATCCACTCGCATGCCCGCGGTCGTCGACCTCGTCAAGAAGCTCACGGGTGGAAAAGACCCCAACAAGGGCGTAAACCCCGATGAGGTCGTCGCAGTCGGAGCCGCGCTCCAGGCTGGCGTTCTCAAGGGTGAGCGCAAGGACGTGCTGCTCATCGACGTC
>JANOOQ010000310.1:0-3530 GCA_031421515.1 Leifsonia sp. | reverse complement strand
GACCGAGTTGACGATCGAGCTTTCGATCGACCTCGACGGGTCGGGCAAAGCGTCCATCGACTCGGTCGTTTCGCGCTGCAGAGTCGCGGTGCGGTGTGCGGTCATTCAGCAATCCTACCGAGCGGCGAAAGGTGCCCTAGCGCGTCAAGAAATATGGTCGTCTCGGCATCGGTACCGGCCGTGACACGCAAGTGATTTTCGATTCCAACGTCGCGGATCAGGATGCCCTGCTCGAGCAACGCCTCGAACACCGCGTGCGGATCTGCGACTGATCCGAAGAGCACGAAGTTCGCCTCGCTTGCAAGCACTGAGTACCCGAGTTCGGGGAGCGCGGCAATCATGCGATCGCGTTGACGCTTGATGTCGTCGACCATCGCGAGCATCGCCGGAGCGTGCTCGAGTGCTGCGACGGCCGCAGCCTGAGTGAGCGCCGACAAGTGATACGGCAATCGCACGAGACGCAGCGCATCGATCACTGCGGGGTCGGCTGCGAGGTAACCGAGTCGCGCTCCCGCGAAGGCGAAGGCCTTGCTCATGGTGCGACTCACAAGAAGTCTCGGCCGGCCGTCGAGCAGTGTCAACGCCGTCGGTCCGTCAGCGAACTCGGCGTAGGCCTCATCGACGAGAACGATACCGTCGGTCGCGTCATAAGCCGCTGTGATCGTCTCGAGTGCGAGCGGGGTGCCCGTGGGGTTGTTCGGCGAGCACAAGAAGACGATGTTGGGCTGCTCGCGCTCGATCGCGGAGACGACAGCGTCAGCCGAGAGCTCGAAGTTCGCGTCACGCTCCGCGCCGATCCAGCGGGTACCCGTGCCGCTCGCGATGATCGAGTGCATCGAGTACGTAGGAGGGAATCCCAAGACGCTTCGGCCGGGACCGCCAAATGCCTGCAGCGTTTGCTGCAAGACCTCGTTCGACCCGTTGGCCGCCCAGATGTTTTCTCGAGACAACCCATGGCCGAGGTAACTCGCGAGCGAATCGCGTAGCTCAGAGAATTCTCTGTCGGGATAGCGATTGACTCCCATGACTGCTCGCGCGAGTGCCGTGACGATATCGGTAGCCACGTGCTCTGGAATCGAGTGGGTGTTCTCGTTGACGTTGAGTCGCACGCGTACGTGTTCTTGAGGTGCGCCGTACGGAGTCAGTCCGCGCAAATCGTCGCGAATAGGAAGGTCATCAAGACTTGTCACTCGTCAAGCCTACGTGCTGGGCAAACGCCCGCCGTCGGGGCTCAAGCCGCCAACTGACCGGCTTCTTTAGTTGGCGCTCGCGTATTGTGCGGGAATCGCGATTTCTTGACCAGCAAACACGTCGGACGAATCGAGCCGATTGAGTTGCATGATCTCTGCAATGACGTCACGCGGATCAGCTGCAGGCGCTATTTCTTGCGCGAGCTGCCAGAGAGTCTGCCCCGAAGCGACGGTCGTGTAACTGAACGAGCTCTCGGCGCCGTCGAGCGACGCGGTTGCTCCCCCGCCGTTGAGCGCTATCACGAGCGCAATGACGATGAGTGGTGTGGCCGCAAGCGCCGTGAAGACGTTGCGGCCACGCTTAGTGAGTCGCAAGTGGGGACGCGGCGATGACGGCTCTGGGTAGTAACTACCGATAACTGCGGTGCTCATGCGTTGCTCCTCACTCACGTTGCTTCTCAAGGGTTTTCGTATCCGGCACTCGGCCGGGAGAGCCGGATACGAAGCTTGTGGGGTTGAAGATCACTGTCTAGAACCTCTGTTCCGAACATACCTTCGATTTGTTTCGAATTCAAGTACATCTTCGATCGAACCACCGACATTTGCGCGAAACACTCGAACAGGTGTTTGTTTTTGGTGCCGATCATGGATACAGTTTCGAATAAGCCACCGACATTGGTAGGAAAGAGGGCACCGTGGACGACGACTTAAGGGCGAACGGCACGCGCAGACGCACGAGCTTGAGTGAAAAGCAGCTCGCGATTCTCGATGTCATTCAGCGATCTGTCTCCGCGCGCGGCTATCCGCCGAGCATGCGCGAGATCGGCGACGCGGTCGGCCTCTCGTCGCTATCGAGCGTGACGCACCAACTCAATCAACTCGAGTTGAGCGGATACTTGCGGCGCGACGCCAACCGGCCGCGAGCGATGGAAGTGCTCATCGACCTACCGACTATCGACGACGACGCGCCCGAGAGCACGGTCTCAGTCGGAGATGCCGTAATGGTTCCCCTCGTCGGTCGCATCGCTGCGGGCATCCCGATCACAGCCGAACAACAGATCGACGAAGTCTTTCCTCTCCCCCGACAGCTCACGGGCAAGGGTGAGCTCTTCATGCTCAAAGTCGTCGGCGAGTCGATGATCGAGGCCGCGATTTGCGACGGTGACTGGGTCGTCGTGCGGCAGCAAAAGACCGCCGAAAACGGTGACATCGTTGCCGCAATGCTCGACAACGAAGCCACCGTCAAGGTGTTCCGTCAACGCGACGGACACACGTGGCTATTGCCACGAAACTCGAACTTTGAGCCAATCCTTGGCGACTATGCCGAGATCCTCGGAAAAGTCGTTACGGTACTTCGCGCGCTCTAGTGCAGGTCGAGCCAGCGCCGCGGCTAGCGAACCTTCGCGCGAGCTGCTCGCGTCGCCGCGAGCATGTTCGTGAGCGACTCGACGGTCTCGTCATAACCGCGGGTCTTGAGACCGCAGTCAGGGTTGACCCACACTTGACGCTCGGGGATCGAGGCGAGCGCGATCTCGATGAGGTCGGTCACTTCTTCGACAGAAGGAACGCGCGGCGAGTGGATGTCATAGACACCCGGTCCGATGCCGCGACCGAAGCCCGAGTTCTTGATGTCGGGCACGACCTCCATCTTGGAGCGCGCCGCCTCGATTGACGTGACGTCGGCGTCCAAGCGGTTTATCGCATCGATCACGACACCGAACTCCGAGTAGCACAAGTGCGTGTGGATCTGAGTCTCGTCATTCACGCCGGCAGTCGACAACCGGAACGAGCCGACGGACCAATCGAGATAGTCCTCGTGATCCTTCTTCTTGAGGGGAAGTAATTCGCGCAACGCTGGCTCGTCCACCTGGATGATGCCGATGCCTGCCGCCTCGAGGTCAGAGATCTCGTCGCGGAGCGCAAGCGCAACCTGGTTGGCCGTGTCGCGAAGCGGCTGGTCGTCGCGCACGAACGACCACGCAAGAATCGTCACGGGACCCGTGAGCATTCCCTTGACGGGCTTCGACGTGAGGGACTGCGTGTACGTCGACCACTCGACCGTGATCGGTGCTGGGCGCGAAACGTCGCCCCACAGAATCGACGGTCGCGTGCACCGCGAGCCGTACGACTGAACCCAGCCGTTTTGCGGAACGGCGAAACCGTAGAGGTTCTAGGCGCAGTAATTCACCATGTAATATCGCTCGGGCTACCCGTGCACAATCACGTCGATACCAATGCGCTCTTGAAGCTCACCAACACTGCGTATCTCGGCACGCATCGCCTCGCCGTACTGCTCGACCGTGTTGTCGCCCTTCGCAAGAGCGGCGCGAGTCTTGCGGA
>JANOOQ010000309.1:0-1986 GCA_031421515.1 Leifsonia sp. | reverse complement strand
GAATCGACTCGAACTCGATCGCCGCGGCGTGGTTGCGGGGGCGCGGCAGCCCGTGCGAAATGATCGTCGATTCGAGAGCTACGACGGGCTTGTGGGCCGCGAGCGCGGCCGCGACTTCGGCTGAAACTGTGAAGGGAGTGGGCACTCCCCTAACCTACGCCGAACGGTGGGTCACGATCGGCAATTTCGGTCGAACGCAGACCGACACAGCGGATGCCCGTCGCGCGACTCGCGGCGCGGCGGGCCCCCCGCTAAAACAGCGACCCGAGCGGCCCCGTTCCCGTTCCGGCTGGCACGGTATCGACACTGATGAGTTCCTCGCGCCCCGCCCCGCCCCCGGCATCGAGAATCAGCACGGGTCCCACGCCAGGCGCATAGAACTTCAATTGCGCAATGCCCGGCTCGATGGTGATCGTGTCTAGCGTGAGCAACACCTTCGTGAAACTGCCAAACGGGGTATCCGCGATGAGCCGAGTGCTCAGGACCTCTCCGTTGTCTTCGGCTTCTCCCGCGTAATACTCCTGGCGATAGGCCATCCCCGCCCGAGGTGCCGCCGGCACGGCGATTCCGGGAAGCGCACCATCAACTCCGGCCTCGAACGATCCGTGAGTGGAGACAATGACTCCCGCTTCGAACTCCGCAGTGTCTTCGCCGAGGTACCAAATTGCGCCCTCGGCATCTTGGGCGTACCAATCGAAGGTGTCCTCGATGATCTCGCCATTGCGTGTCACCGTGTCCCGCACGACGCGAGCAGTAATGCCGTTCGCGAGGAGCTTCGTCTCCGTTGTGACAACTACTTTGACGACGAGTTCGTCGCCGTTTCCGTCTGTTTCGCGGTACGTCCAGCGCGTTCCGGGCACCATCGGCCAATACGGGTTGTCGATCGTCGTACTGAATGACGCGGGGTCGAGTTGTACGGGATCCGAGCCTTGAGGAAGGGGCCTGTCAGCGGATGTCGGTTCAGGTGTCGATGCAACACCTGGGGCCGCGCATCCGCTCAACACGAAGAGCAACACTGCTCCTACGGCGAGGCCTCGAGCGATCGTGAATGTCATGGTTCTCTCCTTTGCAATTGGTGCCCCCGCGGGCACAACGACAGAGTCGCTCGTCGACGCTGACGGCACACTGAATCGCGATAGGGGTCGTTCAGGCTGGCGTCAGGTCGTGCGACATACCGTCTGGATGGCCGCAAATGCGGCTTTTATTGAAGGGAGCACGACATGACACGACTATCTCGGATTGCGGCGAGCGCCATAGCGATCGCAGGCGGGATTGCCTTGGCCGGGGTGATTGCCTCCGGCGCCGCGGCGGCCGCAACCGGTGAGGCGAGTGAAATCGATACGCCGATCACGGGCGCCGCACTCGCACGAGCGAGCGAAGCAGCACTCGCTCACATTGGAAGTGGTTCGGTGACTGACACCGAAGTGGGCGACGAAGAGAGCTACTACGAGGTCGAGATCACGCTCGACGATGGTGGCGAGGTCGACGTGCAGCTCGATGAATCGTTCGCGGTTGTCGGCTCAGAGGGTGGCAAATAACTACCGTCTCGTCGATAAGGGCGGGTGCCGCTCGGGTACGGCACCCGCCTATCGTGTACTCAAACGACTTGAAAGGCGACCATGAAGATACTCCTCGTTGATGACGACGAGAGGATCGTCGGGAGCGTCACCCGCGGCCTTGTCGCGGAAGGATTCACGGTCGAGGTCGAGACAGACGGAGTCGGCGGCTTGTGGCGAGCCACCGAGGGATCATTTGACGTAATCGTGCTCGACATCATGCTTCCGGGTCGCAACGGATTCCTTGTGTGCCGTGATCTGCGAGCGGCGGGCAACTGGACACCGATCCTCATGCTCACTGCCAAGGACGGCGACTTAGACGAAGCCGAAGCACTCGATACCGGTGCAGATGATTACCTCGTCAAACCCTTCTCTTTTCCCGTACTCGTTGCGCGGCTTCACGCTCTCATGCGCCGGGGTGGCGCGCGCG
>JANOOQ010000308.1:0-6393 GCA_031421515.1 Leifsonia sp. | reverse complement strand
ATACGGCTTCGCCTACTCAACCTGCGGCTTCGCCTACTCAACCTGCGGCTTCGCCTACTCAACCTGCGGCTTCGCCTACTCAACCTACCTTCATCCGCCAGCGCGAGCCCGGCTCGCGCGACCTCGAGTACCCGCCCCTGCCCGAGCCGCTCGACGTGCCCGTCTACGACAACCACACGCACCTCGAGATCGCTGACGGCGAAGAGGGGCTCGAGTATTCCGAACACCTCGACCGAGCAACGAGCGTCGGCGTGAGCGGGGTCGTGCAAGTGGGGGGCGACGTGGCCACGAGCCGCTGGTCCGCCGCGCTTGCCGAGCGAGAGTCTCGCGTGCTTGCGGCAGTCGCGCTGCACCCTAACGAAGTGCCTGAGCTCGCTGCATCCGGAGCGCTCCAAGACGCACTCGCGGTCATCGACGAACTCGCCGCACAACCTCGCGTCGTCGCGGTCGGCGAGACGGGGCTCGACTACTTTCGCACCCCCGAGGGCGCGGGCCGCGAGGCGCAATTGCGCTCATTCGAGGCGCACATCGAGATTGCGAAGCGGCACGGTATTGCACTGCAGATTCACGATCGGGATGCCCACGCCGACGTCATCGCGACCCTCTTGCGCGTGGGCGCACCGGAGCGCACGGTGTTCCACTGCTTCTCGGGCGATGCGGAAATGGCGCGCGTGTGCAAGGAACACGGGTGGTACCTCTCCTTCGCGGGAACCGTCACGTTCAAGAACGCGGTCGGGCTGCGGGAGGCGCTCGCGGTCACACCCGCGTCGCGCGTCCTAGTCGAGACGGATGCTCCGTTCCTCACGCCGCACCCGTACCGAGGCCGACCGAACGCGCCGTATTTGCTGCCCCACACGATGCGCGCGATGGCTCTCTTTCTCGAGCAACCTGTCGACACGTTCTCGGCTCAAGTCGCGGCCAACACTCAAGCCGTTTATGGCTCGTGGGGTCTTTAGCTGGTTTGCGAAGCCGAGCATCCGCCCACCATTGAAGTTGGGCGCTATGATTTAGCCATGGTCGAAAAAAAGTCACGCACGTACGGCAAGTCCGCGTCGAGCATGAAGTCCAGCTACCTCACGGGATCGAAGGCACCGAGGATTGTCGTAGACGTGACATCCCCCGAAGGGCCCGTAGTCAAAAGCGCGAAAGATCTCGCGGTGGATTGGAATCCCAAGGCCACGCGACCCAAGGTGCTGTCGAAAGCGCAAGAGCGCACGGGCTTCTTGATTGACACGATCGGCACGGCTGCGGCGGTTGCTCGCATCCTCAACGTCTCACGCTCCCAGCCACTTCGCTGGAGCAAGGGGGAGGAAGCGCCTGGCCCAGAGGCAGCTCGACTCATCATCGACCTCGACTACGTTCTCGCTCGCGCGACTCTACTGTGGAAACCGGATGTCGCGATCGACTGGGTCGAGGGACCGAACTCCTACCTCGAAGGTGCACGCCCGATTGACGTGCTCAACGAACGTGGACCCGACGAGGTCTTGCGCGCACTCGACGCCGCACTCGTCTAGATGCTTGTTTATCGCGTCTTTGCCTTTGACCCGAAGGCTCCCGCGGGGAGCTCTGGCCATCCGGACTATCTTTATCACCCGCAAGGCTCGGGCCGCTGCGACAACCCTGGGCTCTATGACGCGTGGTACTACGCGACGACTCCCGAAGCGGCGCTAGCGGAAGTCTTCGGCGATCTGGCGACGTGGTCTGCTGGGATGTTCGACACACCGTACTTGCCAACCGGCCGTCGGGCGCTTGGCGTCTACGAACTGCCCGACGATGTGGCTCTACTCGACCTCGACGACGCGAAGTCATTGAACGACCGAGGGTTACGGCCGACGCAAGTCGTCTTTCGAATCCGTTCGGCAACGCAAGCGTGGTCGAAGTTGATTTTCGAAGAAAAGGCCGCCTCGGGCAAACGAGCCTGGCAAGGCGTTCGCTGGTGGTCGTATTGGAAGCCACACTGGACTGTCTTCGTCGTGTGGATCGAGCCAGCGCAACCGGTCTTGCACAGTTTCGTGCGCGCGGAGGCGCTCGATCTAACTCACGCGGCCGTTGAGTCGGCGCGCAAATCACTCAACCGGCCGGTTCGATGACGGTCCGTCCGTCGGCAGGCGCCCTCCTCGGGCCGGCCGAGATTCGGGACCTCGCCGAGTTGCTTGACATTCAACCGACGAAGAAGCTCGGGCAGAATTTCGTGATTGATGCCAATACCGTCCGCCGCATTGTGCGTGCCGCGTCGGTGGCTTCCGGCGAGACCGTTGTCGAGGTCGGCCCGGGGCTGGGATCGCTCACCTTGGGGCTGCTTGAGGTTGGGGCATCCGTCGTCGCGGTCGAAATCGACAAACGCCTTGCCGCGCAGCTGCCTCTGACGGTGGCCGACCTCGCCCCGGGCGCCAAGCTCACGGTACTGACCGAAGATGCGTTGAAAGTGTTGTCGCTACCGGATGCCCCGACGGTGCTCGTCGCGAACCTTCCCTACAACGTGTCGGTGCCCGTGCTGCTGCACTTTCTCGAACACTTCCCGACGATTCAGCGTGGGCTCGTGATGGTGCAAGCCGAGGTCGGGGAGCGCGTCGCGGCCGGACCCGGCTCGAAGGTCTACGGCTCGCCGTCCGTCAAGGCGGCCTGGTACGGCGCCTTCAGCACAGCGGGCAAAGTGAGCCGCCAAGTGTTTTGGCCCGTACCCAACGTCGACTCGATTCTCGTGCGCTTCGAGCGGCACGAGCAGCCCGGCACCGAGGCCGAGCGGCTCGCGACATTTGCCCTAGTGGATGCCGCGTTTCAACAACGACGCAAGATGCTGCGTCAGGCGCTCGCGCCCGTGCTCGGCGATTCGGCGCTCGCATCCGCACGGCTCGAGGCCGCGGGCGTCGCCCCCACAGCGCGCGGCGAAGAACTCACGGTCGACGACTTCTTGGCGATCGCGCGGGCCTAGGTGGCAATCCTTAGTCAATTGTGTACACATAGGGCAATGTGGACACATGGATAGCCTCAGCGCAAAGGTTTCGACGCGGGAACTCCGTTCCCAACTCTCGGATGTGATCGGCCGCACAGCGTACGGTCACGAGCGCGTCGGAATTACTCGCAGCGGAAAGCTTTCGGCAGTCGTCATCGGAGTCGAAGACTTCGAGTTGCTTGAGCAACTCGAGATGGCGCAAGACGTCGCCGCCTACCGTGAGGCCAAGTCGCAGGATGATGGCGAGCGGATCAGTCTCGCTGACTTGCGTCGCGAAATTGGCGCTTGAGCTACACCGTTGAATTCACGACGGCAGCAGCTCGTCAGCTGCGGAAGCTGCCGCGGGATGTTCGCACTAGAGTCCTGAAAGCCCTCGAAGCCCTGTCAGTCGAACCGCGTCCAACAGGGGCCTGAAAGCTCGTGGGTGAAGACATCGCCTGGCGGCTTCGAGTGGGCGACTATCGGGTCATCTACGAGGTTGTCGACGACTCGTTGACCGTGACCGTGATCCGAACGGCGCACCGGCGTGAGGTCTACAAAGCGTAACCGGGACGCGCGTACGGACGGTTCCGTGCTGAACGAATTGCTTCTGGATGCTCATGGCTGTGGAGGCCGAGGGAGATCGACCACAGGTAGAAGCGCAGGCGGCAGCTTGACCGGGGGGTAACGATACGTTATCAAGTGACGAGGGGATCTCGGTTTGCAGGTTTCATACGTGGTCGTGTCGGCGGCTGTTCCATCTTGGCTCTGGATGTGGTTTCGACTCGTCCAAAGACGCTTATGTCGCCGGGGTCTTGACGATAACCAACTCGACGAAGGATTACTCGGTAGCGCTGGCATCTTCCATGTCAGTGCAAGGCACGCCAAACACGCCGGGCGAGGTGGTCAACCTCGAGGTAGGTTACAAAGACGGTGCGGGTTGCGGATGGAGCGCACTCCCGAACGCGGCCTCCGTTGAATCGTCAATTGAAAGCGCGCCAGGGAAATACTCAATGGTTCCGTTCTTCGTAATCATAAAGAATTACTATTCTCCTGCCTACCCGTCGGGTGATATCGCGAGCCTTGCGAATCTGACTGTCCATGAAGGCGTCCTTCCCGGTGGGACGAGTGCGCCGCTAGGGTAAGCATCGTCGACTCGCGTCGCCAGCGAAAGCTCATTGAAGATGCCCCCCGGCGAGGCTCCCGAGCCACCTCGGCCTTAGCGTGCGTTCGTCGTGGTTACAGATTGTCGCCGAGCAGCTTACTTACGACAGCGAGCAACTCGGGCACACGCTGTGACGCTGCACTCCACACCACGGCGTCGTCAATGACCGCGTATCCGTGCGCAAGGATGTTTCGCAGCCCGATAATCCGAGCGATGTCTGGGATATGTTGAGCAGTCTCTGGATCCGCGTTTCGAAGTTTCTTTAGGGCTTCGCCGACGATCTCAAGTTGGCGTTCGACTGCCGACCGGCGAAGATCGTCCGTCGAATAGTTGTCTGCATCGACCCCGGCTATGAATTGTGCAACCAGCGTGCCCGCTGCGTGCGCATCCCACAGCAGCGCAGCAGACTCAGGCCGCATAGATGTCCTTCGCAGCAGCGGATACCGACGCGGCAAAGTGGGGATTACGCACCGCACTCGCCATCACGAGATCGACCCCGCGTCCAAATATGACCTCAAGATCCTCCTTGAGCCCGAAGTAGGCCGCGAAGGGATCAGCAGCGCCGGGGGAGAATTCGACGAGAAAGTCGACGTCACTTCGTGCGGCGTCGAAACGCCCAGAGGTTGCGGACCCGAATACCTTCAGACTGCTCACTCCGTATGTGAGGCAGACGAGTGCGATCGCGTCGCGGTCAAAGGCAAGTCCCGTCGTCATGCGGTAAGTCTACCGACCCGCATCAAAACGGGGCGAGCTTCGCGCGGCGACCGCCCCAACCTCAGCGCGCTAGGTTGGACTCATGACCTTAGCGACCGCCCCGCAGATGGTTCACGCGCGGGCGCCGGGCAAGGTCAACGTTTTTCTCAAGGTGGGCGCGCTCCTCGAAGACGGCTATCACGACGTCGCAATCGCGTACCAGGCAGTCTCGCTCTACGAAGACGTTCGTGCGTTTCACGCCGACGATTTCTCGGTGAGTCTGACGGGAGCCGTCGAGTTGTCGCGCGTTCCCACAGACGGCTCGAACATCGCCATTAGCGCCGCCCGCCTCCTCGCGCGCCGCACGGGTTACCGTGGCGGGGCTCGACTCGAGATCGAAAAGCACGTGCCAGTGACGGGCGGCATGGGCGGTGGATCAGCGGATGCAGCGGCCACCCTGCTAGCGTGCGACGCCCTGTGGGGAACCCAGCTACCCCGAGACGAAATGCTCTCTCTCGCAGCGCAGCTGGGAGCCGACGTCCCGTTCGCCTTCACGGGCGGCACCGCAATTGGCACGGGTCGAGGCGACCAGCTGAGTCCCGCGTTGGCGAAGGGTCAGTTTCAGTGGGTGCTCGCGCTCGCGGACTTCGGCCTCTCGACGCCCGCTGTCTACAACGAACTCGACCGGCACCGCGACCGCAATTCTCAAGACATTTTTCCCGCTCAAGTGGCTCCATCGGTCGACCCCAACGTGCTGCAAGCGCTGCGCGCGGGCGATCCACACATGCTCGCGGAATGCTTGCACAACGACCTGCAGGCGCCGGCCCTCCACCTCGAACCGTCACTCGCCGCAGTGCTTGAGCTTGGCGAAGAGAACGGCGCGCTCGCGGGTATCGTGTCGGGGTCAGGGCCAACGATTGCGTTCCTCGCGGCCGACCTCGATTCGGCCCTCGAACTGCAGATCGCGCTGAGCGCGGCTCGCCTCACGGTCATCCGAGCGACGGGCCCCGTGCACGGCGCCCGCATCGTGAGCGAGTGACAACGCGCCCTTGGTAGATTTGACGGCACCATGACTCTCACGACCTTCGACCTTGAGTCGTTCATCGCGCGCCACGTGACGGGCCGCGACGAGAGTCTCTTCGCGGAGGATCTTCGCGCGCACGAGTCCGAACTGCGCGAAGCCATCTCGGGACGGTCGGTGCTCGTCATCGGCGGGGCCGGCACGATCGGCGCATCCTTCATTCGTGCGTTGCTGCCTTTCAAGCCCGCCCGGTTGTGCGTCGTCGACTTGAGCGAGAACGGCCTCACTGAGCTCACGCGCGACTTGCGCTCGACGCACGAACAGTTCGTTCCTGCCGACTTCACGACCTACCCGATTAGCTTCGGTGATCCAGTTTTCGAGCGGATGCTTCGGGCCGAAGGCCCCTTCGATATCGTCGCGCACTTCGCAGCGCACAAGCACGTTCGCAGCGAGAAGGATCGCTACTCGATCGAGGCGATGCTCGGCAACAACGTCATCAGCACCGTCAAGTTGCTCGACCTCTTGCTCGACCAACCGCCGCAGCACTTCTTCTGCGTCTCGACCGATAAGGCCGCGAATCCC
>JANOOQ010000307.1:0-5641 GCA_031421515.1 Leifsonia sp. | reverse complement strand
ACCTCGACGATCCAGCCCACGCGGGAGACAGCCGCTGGGTCAACCGACCCGCGTACCCGTCAGACCGGTACGCGCAACGCACGGATCGATCGACGGATGCCGGCACGATCTTCTCGAGACTGCGCCGACTCATCGAAGTGCGAGCCGCGACCCCCGAGTTTGACGGAACCCAACTCGTGTCTTTCGAGACCCACAACTCCCACGTGCTCGCCTACCAGCGGATGGGGTCGACGGGCACTCGCGTGTTAGTCGTGGCGAACTTCGGCGACGAGCAACAGCGTGTCGGCAAGACGACTCTCGCTGGAATCGGGTCGGTGGGCGTTGATCTGGTGAGTGGAGCATCCGTCTCCCTCACCGCGGGATTGACCCTCAAGGCACACGAGTTCTTATGGCTTCGAGTCTCCTAAGCTAGATCGGTGCGGCCACGAGCCGCTAACGCCGAACAAGGAGTGGGAAGTGCCTGGAGAGAACCTCACCCGGATCGAAGCAATCGAGCGCAAAGCGCTCGTCCAGACCCAGAGTTACGAGGTCACTCTCGACCTCACGACGGGCGCCGAGACGTTCGCGACTACGACCGTCGTGCGGTTCACGGCAACTTCCGGGGCGTCCACCTTCATCGACGCGATGACTCGCACTGTGCACTCAGTCACGCTCAATGGCGTCGCGCTCGACGCCGCAACCGTGAGCGACGGCACGCGCATCCAACTCGCAGATCTCGCGGCCGATAACGTGCTCGAGGTCGTCGCGGATGCCGCCTACACCAACACCGGCGAGGGCCTGCACCGCTTCGTCGACCCCGTCGATGGCGAAGTGTATTTGTACTCCCAGTTCGAGGTTCCCGACTCGCGCCGCGTCTTCGCGGTGTTCGAGCAGCCCGACCTCAAGGCGACCTTCACGTTCACCGTCACGGCGCCAGCGGCGTGGCACGTCGTGAGCAACTCCCCGACGCCCGAGCCAGTGGTCAGTGGCGAGAACGCCACGTGGAGCTTCACGCCCACCCCGATCCTTTCGAGCTACGTGACCGCTATCGTCGCGGGCCCGTATGCCGTCGTTCGTGATGAACTCACCAGTAGCGATGGGCGGGTCATCCCCCTCGCAATTTTCGCTCGCAAGTCGCTCAGCCAGTACCTCGATTCGGACTACATCTTTGAGAAGACTCGTCAGGGTTTCGAGTTTTTCGAGAAGCACTTCGCGTACCCGTATCCGTTCGAGAAGTACGACCAGCTCTTTGTGCCCGAGTTCAACGCGGGCGCTATGGAAAACGCGGGCGCGATCACGTTTACCGAGACGTATGTGTTCCGCTCGAAGGTGACGGATGCCGTCAAAGAGCGTCGCGTCGTGACGATCTTGCACGAGCTCGCGCACATGTGGTTCGGCGACCTCGTGACCATGAAGTGGTGGAACGACTTGTGGCTCAACGAGAGTTTCGCGGAGTGGGCATCGACGCTCGCGACCGCCGAGGCGACCGAGTGGCACGAGGCCTGGACGACCTTCAACGCCATGGAGAAGAGCTGGGCGTACCGCCAAGACCAGCTGCCGTCGACGCATCCCGTCGTCGCGACCATCAACGACCTCGAAGACGTGCAAGTCAACTTCGATGGCATCACCTACGCCAAGGGCGGCTCGGTGCTCAAGCAGCTTGTCGCGTGGGTCGGGCTCGAGGCCTTCATGGCCGGCGTCGCCGAGTACTTCAAGAAGCACCACCACGGCAACACCGAGCTGAGCGATCTGCTCGTCGAACTCGAGAAAACGAGCGGCCGCGAACTCACCACGTGGAGCAAGCTGTGGCTCGAAACCGCGGGCGTCAACACTTTGCGACCCGCTATTGAGGTGGATGCCGCTGGCATCATCACCTCGTTCGCGGTGCTGCAAGAGGCGGCGACCGACTACCCCACCATCCGACCGCACCGTCTCGTGATCGGGTTCTACAACCTTCACAACGGCAAGCTCATGCGCGATCACCGCGTCGAGATCGACGTGGACGGCGTGCGCACCGACGTCGCCCAACTCGTGGGTCAGAAGAAGCCCGACCTCGTGCTCGTCAACGACGAAGACCTCGCGTACGCGAAGATCCGCCTCGACGACAACTCGCTCGCGGTCGCGATGGAACACCTCGAAGACATCGATAACCCGCTCGCGCGCTCGATTGTGTGGGGCGCAGCGTGGGATGCGACGCGCGACGCGGAAGCGAGCCCGAGCGACTACGTGCAGCTCGTGCTCGGCAACATCGCGGCGGAGACCGAGTCCACGACGATTCGCACGACGCTCACGCAACTGGCCACGACCGCGCGCTACTACGTCGACCCCGCGAAGCGGGCCGACACGATCGCAGCTGTGGGCGATGGGCTGTGGGAGCTCGCCGTGGATGCGGACGCGGCATCCGACGCGCAATTCCAGTTCGTGAAGTTCTTCGCCGGCCTCGCGTCGACGCCCGCACACGTCGCAACGCTCACGGGACTCATCGACGGCTCGGTCACGCTCGACGGGCTCGAGATCGATACTGATCTGCGCTGGGAGTTGCTTGAGGGTCTCGCGATCAATAACGCAACGGATACCGCGGCAGTCGACAGTGCGCTCGCCAACGACAACACCGCGAATGGTCAGCAAGCCGCCGCTCGAGTGCACGCCGCGTTCGCGACCACGGAGTCGAAGGCCGCCGCGTTCGCGCAACTCGCGGACAGCGCCGACCTGCCCAACGCGATCGTGCGCAACGTGACGCTCGGGTACGTGCACGCCAACGACGCTTCGATTTTGGCGTCGCGCGTCGAGCCCTACTTCGCTGCAATCAGCGACATCTGGTCCAACCGCAGCTACTCGATTGCCGAAACGTTCGTGCTCGGGCTCTTCCCGTCGCCGCTCGCTTCTCAGGAACTAGTGGATGCCACGACAGCTTGGCTCGACGCCAACCCCGATGTTCCGGCGCTGAGGCGACTCGTGACCGAGAATCTCGCGGGCGTGCAGCGCGCGCTCAAGGCGCAGGAGCGCGACCGCGGGTAGGGGCTACTACTTCCAGCACAGACAGAACGGATGCCCGGCCGGGTCCTCATAGACCTGAAAACCGTGAGACGCGCTCGTGTCCGACCCTTTGAGCAGCCGCGCGCCGAGCCCGAGTACTTCGTCGTGCGCGCTGGGGATGTCGTCGACGTATACGTCGAGGTGCACTTGCTGCGGTTCGCCGTCTGGCCAATTCGGGCGGACATGGTTTGGCGCGAGCTGGAATGCAACTCGTGGTTCGCCATCGACGAGCACGTTGTGCCAATCGTCGTCAGCGTCCACCGTTCCACCGAGTACGGCGGCCCAGAAGGTGCTCTCGGCGGCGAGGTCAGCGGTGTCGAACACGACAGTCATGCGCGAAATCTTCATTGCGCCAGTCAAGCGGATTCCGGGGTGCGGTTCAACGGGGCACAGGTTTCGGTACGCCGCCTCGCGGCTACTCAACCAGTCTTGACTACTGTGTATCTATGGACTGGAACGCGATTTGGGCGAGCATCGCCGAATTTCTCGGCGGCGCTTGGCGCGACCCTGCTCGAGTCGTTCTGATCATCCTCGGCGCGATCATTATTCGCTGGATCAGCTTGCGCGTCATCCGCCGCGTCGTGAACCGCATCGTCAATGGTGTGAAGAAAAAGCACAATGTCGACGACACCCGTGAGATCTCTGCCTCCCCAGTCGAGGCAGTTCGCGTCGTGCAGCGAACAAGATCGCTCGGTAGCGTGCTCGGCAACGCAATCACCGCGCTTATCGTCACGATCTCGATTCTGCTCATCTTCCAAACGCTCGTTCCCGACGCAACGGGAGCTTTCGCTCTCATCACGGCCGCGGTCGGAGCCGGACTCGGCTTCGGTGCACAAAACATCGTCAAGGACGTGCTCAACGGACTCTTCATGGTCGGTGAAGACCAGCTCGGCATCGGTGACGTCGTCGACCTGGGGCTCGCGACTGGTGTTGTCGAAGACGTCGGCATCCGCATTACTCAAGTGCGCGACGTCAACGGCACGCTGTGGTTCGTACGCAACGGCGAGATCGTGCGGCTCGGCAACATGTCACACGGGTGGGCTCGCGTCATCATCGATCTCGCTGTGCCCTACGAATCGGATGTAGACGTCATCGAAGCGCGCATCCTCGAAGTCGCCAACGAGCTCGCCGCTGACACTAAGTGGCGCAATCGAATTATTGAGAAGCCCGCCTTGTGGGGAATCGAGTCGATCTCGGCCGAAGCGATCGTCGTGCGCATTGTCGTCAAGACTCGCTCGTCGTCGAAGGACGACGTCGCGAGAGAATTGCGGCTCCGCATCAAGCGTGCACTCGACGAAATGGGCGTGCGGTTGCCCGCCTTAAACTCGATCACGCTCACCGGATTCGAGGGTGCCGCCGGCCTCCGCAGCAGCAAGACTCAGCGCAAGACAAAGCTGCTCATCGACCCGGCTGCGGTCAATCGGCCAAACTCGACGACGCCGCCATCCAAGCCGCCGACCAAGCCAATGACCATGCCAACGGCTACCCCGACGGGCAAAACCCCCACCAAACCCACGAAGGCAGTCGAATGACCGGCGGACACGAGCCGAACCCCGTCACCCTTCGCTTGAGCCAGGGCGGCGAGGCGGCGCAAGGCAACTTCTGGGAGCAAGTAGGCGGACGCCCGACGTTCGAAAAACTCGTGCGCGCGTTTTACGAGGGCATTCGCACCGACGAGGTGCTGCTGCCGTTGTATCCCGAGCAGCCCGATCTCGAAGGCGCTATTCAGCGCCTGACGGGCTTTCTCGAGCAGTATTGGGGCGGGCCCACGACGTATAGCGAAGAGCGCGGGCATCCACGGCTCCGGATGCGGCACATGCCGTTCAAGGTCAACCCCGACGCTCGCGACCGCTGGCTGAAGCACATGCGCGCGGCGGTCGACACGCTCGAGTTGCCGCCGCTGCAGGATGCGACGCTGTGGGCGTACTTCGACCGCGCGGCGCAAGCGATGGTCAATACGTTCGAGGAGTAGCAGTTCTCTAAAGCAGGCTAGGCGCGCGCGATCGTGCGGCGGGCAAGCGCGAGCAGCGGCTCGTCGACCATCGTTCCGCGAAATACGAAGACCCCGCGCTCGCTTTCAGCAGCTGCGAGCAGGTCTCGCGCGTACTCGAGGTCGGCGGCGCTGGGAGCATATGCCCCGCGAATCACCGCGACTTGACTCGGGTGGATGCACGCCGTCGCAGCAAATCCGACGGCCGCAGCATCCCGGGCTTCGGCATCCAACCCCGCGGTATCGGCAATGTCGAGGAACACAGCGTCGACAGCACTCTTGCCGTGAGCCCCCGCCGCGAGCAGCACGCGCGAGCGAGCGTGAGCCGCGACATCCCGATACCGTCCGTCGGCGAAGCGACTCGAGCTGCCACCGAGCGAGACGACGAGGTCTTCCGCGCCCCACATGAGCGCGACGACATCGTCGTGGGCCGCGAGTTCGGGCGCCGCGAGCACGCCCGCCGCGGTCTCGCACAGCGCAATGACATCGCGGCCCGCGAACCCGTCGAGGTCGGCGACACCGGTCGCTTTCGCGAGCATGACGAACCGATAGTCCGTGTCGTCGAGCGCCTCGAGGTCGAGGTCGTGATCGTCCGTACCGGCGGGGTTGACCCGCACGATTGTGCGCGGTGGGTCG
>JANOOQ010000306.1:0-1817 GCA_031421515.1 Leifsonia sp. | reverse complement strand
CTGATTGTGGTGGCGAGCAGACGCTGCAAGCCGGGACCGCGTGTCACGATTACCCCGACCGCGAGAGCACCCTCACGATGCAGAGCTTGGAAGTTGAGAAGGTCCCGGTCGTAGAAAGGGTCTTTGTTATTCCACTCCATTTCGACGCCAATCCCGGGGTAGGGATCGGCCTCGGACCCCACAGCGAACATGTCGATTTCATGCCCCCTTGTGTGGTGGAGCATTCTGTCGTCGATCAGGCGGGTCACCGAAATGTTCCGCTTGCCCCATCCGCGGTCGGCGAGAGTCGCATCGAACCTCGCGGTATGTGATGCACGCCCACCACCACCTTTGAGTAACTCATCGACATCGATGCGATAGCCGGCAAGTGTCTCAACCAATTCGGCATAACGCTGAGGAAATGCCTCGCGCAGGATGAGGTCTGCGTAGCGAGTCACGCCGTAAATGTAACCGTCAGGGAAGTCATCAACGATCGGCCTAGACACGATGCTGGGCAGGTCGGGGTATTGACCTTCATCTAGGTGCTGATCTTCGCCGGACATGAGGCGAGCTTACAGATCCCTGCCTCGTCACGCGCGGTTGTTAGCGCGGAACGTGCGCACTTTCGCCCGGTTGCCGCACCGCTGCATCGAGCACCAGCGTCGGTTGTTTGAGCGTGAGTCGTCGAAGAACACGATGTCGCAATCGTCTGACGCGCATTCGCGAATGCGACCCTCGCCACGAGAAAAGAGCTCGACGGCAGCCCGCGCGATGGCCGACAGCGCTTGACTCGTTCGCACGCGAGAGCGGCCGGCTTGGCGGGGTCCCCCCGCGAGGGCGGGCGGAATGTCGGGCGTCGCGGCGTAGAGGTTGAGCACGTCGATGGTAGCGGGCTCGAGGTGTTCGTTGCGGGATGCTCGCGCCGCGGCATCCCGAACCGCATCGCTCAAGGCGCGAGCGTCGACGACATCGCGCTCATCGACTGCCCCGTCTGACCTGTCGAACCGAAGCTCGAGCCACGTCGCGAGGTGAGGTGCGTCGGCCAGTGTCGTGAGCCCGGCGTGCGCGAAGTCGAGCGCAATCGAACCGGAGTCGAACCACCAGTGAAGTCCATCGGGGTCGTCAATCCATTGGCCCGTCGCGCGGCTGGCTGTCGATGATCCCACGTAACCACTATAGTCGGTTACGTGAGTAATTCTGTGGCTGGTCGCACGAAAGACGCGGGCTGGGAGGTCGGCGTACGCACTACCGTCGCGGCACCCGTCGCCGAAGTGTGGTCATTCTTGCTTGGGGCGGGCCTCCCGCTGTGGCTCGGCCAGATCGACGCGCTACCGATCGAAAAGGGTGATCAGTACCTAACCGCCGACGGCGTCGCTGGCACGATCCGGAGCTACACCGAGGGCGTGCGGGTTCGACTCGGTTGGCGTCCTGACGACTGGCCGCACGACACGACGCTTCAGGTCACGATCAAGCAATCAGCTACCGGAACGACGATCGCGATTCATCACGAACTGCTCGCCGACCGCGAGGAACGGCGCATGATGCTCGGTCACTGGAAGAACGTCGCGGCAGCGTTTGACGCGCACTTCGCCTAGCGCTCGAGTCGTTCACCGCTTCGCCCACGTGATTCGGTTCGCGGCGTCGAACCGTCGCGAGCACTTTCCGCACGCGAGCGGCCGACTCGGTCGCCGGTAGCGATAGTGAACGTGTCCCGCGGGGCACGTGCCGACCCACGGCGCAAGGTCTTGAGCGATCGCACCGCCGTGCAGTCGCTTTCCCTCGTACCCGAAAGACTGGGCGAACGACCGCCACGCGGCCCCGTGGCCCGCAGACGGTCC
>JANOOQ010000305.1:0-10951 GCA_031421515.1 Leifsonia sp. | reverse complement strand
TGGTGGGTAGTGGATGCCACGCGTCTCGCACCGCGGCAGAGCATGGTCCGCATCTCAACCGGCCGTGACGCCGCGGACATCGCGTTCCTCACGAATCACTGGGCCGATCTGAAACTCACGAAGATCGAGGTGCTCGCGATCGTCGACGAATTGCCGACTGACGACGGTACGCAACTCATTCAGCTCGGTTAAGAAAGAGCAGCAATCGCCGCCGACATGATCGGTTCCGCTTCGCCGGGCTCGGCGAAAGCCGTCGATACCGAGACGATCCAGAACGGGTCGTCGATCGCTTGTGCCTCACCCACGCCATCCGCGACGCGGAAGTAGCCTTCGACCCCGTAGGTGGGAACGAGCGTGCTCGACGCGGCGAGCTCGTCTCGCAAGGCGGTAAGGGCCGTGGCGGGCAGGTTTGCGACCGAAATGTCGATCACTTCGCCGCTCGTCTGGTTGATCCAACGGCACGCGAGTCCGTTCTGCGCGACCGCGGTCGCAGCGTCGGTGCCGGCATCCGGCTCGAACTCACCCTCGAGCCCAAAGTTGGGATTGAAGTCGTACATGACTTGAGCGCTCACGAGGTCTTCGCACGTCACCGTGATGGGGATGCCTTCGGGATCGACGGGGTCGGGCGTGGCGGTGGCCGACGGAGTTGGGCTCGAACTGCTCTGGGAGGGCTCGGGGGAGGGAGCATCCGTGGGAACACAGCCTGCAAGTAGGAGCACGGCGAGGGGGACGGCGAGGAGTCGCATGACCCCATCCTCCCCGCGAGTGCTGCGAGATTGCCGCATTGCCACGCGCGCTACTCTTAGTGATCGTGAATCCCGCCGATTTGTCCGCCGCCCTGCTCACCGTCGTCTCGAGCATTGCCGAGGGCCGCGGAAGCGCCGAGACCCTCACAATCGACGATGTTCAGCTCGAGCGGCCTCGCAATCGCGCACACGGCGACTGGGCGTCCAACATCGCGATGAAGCTCGCGAAGCCCCTCGGCGTGAGCCCCCGTGAACTCGCTGACGAGATTGCTGCCGAGGCCGCAAAGCTCGAGGGCGTCGCATCCGTCGACGTCGCTGGCCCTGGCTTCATTAACATATCGCTGGATGCCGCGGCAGCGGGTGCGCTCGCCAAGACCATCGTCGAGCAAGCCGACGCATACGGGCGCGGCGACCTCTACGACGGAGTCAAGGTCAACTTGGAGTTCGTTTCGGCCAACCCGACGGGGCCCATCCACATCGGTGGCGTGCGTTGGGCGGCCGTGGGCGACAGCCTCGCCCGGATCTTTGAGGCGCAAGGCGCACTCGTCACTCGCGAGTACTACTTCAATGACCACGGCACCCAGATCGATCGCTTCGCGCGCAGCTTGCTCGCGAGTTGGCTCTCGGAGCCGACTCCGGAAGACGGCTACGCGGGGCAATACATCTCGGACATCGCGGCGCGCGTCATCGCGGACTACCCGGGCGACTTGTTTCACATCCCTCGCGATGAGCAACAAGAAGTCTTCCGCTCGGTCGGTGTCGAGCTCATGTTTGCCGACATCAAGGCGAGCCTCAAGCAATTCGGCGTCGCCTTCGACGTGTATTTCCACGAGAACGACGTGCACGAGTCAGGCGCCGTCGAGCGCGCGATCGACCGGTTGCGCGACCTCGGGGCGATTTACGAGGCCGATGGCGCGACGTGGTTCCGCTCATCCGACTTCGACGACGACAAGGATCGCGTGCTCATCAAGAGTGACGGCGAATACGGGTACATGTCGGGCGACCTCGCCTACTACCTCAACAAGCGTGAGCGTGGATTCGAGCGCAACCTCATCATGCTCGGGGCCGACCACCACGGGTACATCAAGCGCCTCATGGCCATGACGAAAGCCTTTGGCGACGAGCCATATGTCAACCTCGAGATTCTCATCGGGCAACTCGTCAATCTCGTGCGCGACGGCGAGCCCGTGCGCATGTCGAAGCGCGCCGGCACCGTCGTGACTCTTGACGACCTCGTCGAAGCGGTGGGAGTGGATGCCGGGCGCTACGCCCTCGTGCGCAGCTCGATCGACTCTCAAGTCGACATCGACCTCGACTTGTGGGGTCGCAAGACCAATGACAATCCGGTGTTCTACGTGCAGTACGCGCATGCTCGCACGCGCTCGGTCGCTCGCAACGCGTCATCCGCTGGAGTGGATAGGAGCGAATTCGACGCGAGTCTGCTTGTGCACGAAACCGAGAGCATTCTGCTCGGCGTGCTCGCCGAGTTTCCGCGAGTCGTGCGCCAGGCCGCAGAACTGCGCGAACCACACCGGGTCGCGCGCTACGTCGAGGAACTCGCGGGCGCATACCACCGCTGGTACGACAATTGCCGCGTGACTCCTTTGGGCGATGAGCCCGTCTCGGCCGTGCACCGCACGCGGTTGTGGCTCAACGACGCAGTGGGCCAAGTGCTTCGAAACGGACTCGGCCTACTAGGGGTAAACGCTCCAGAGAGAATGTAACCGTGGCCGAGCCAATTGCAGCGAGTCCGAGTGTTCCCGTACCTCAAGCCGAAACTCTGCCGTTGCCGTCGGCTGAGAAACCCCGCAAGCGCCGCCGTTGGGGCTGGATCGTCGCACTCATTGTCGTCGTCGCGCTACTTATTGCGGCCTTTTTCGTCGCCGACGCTCTCGCTCGGCGCTTTGCGAGCGGGTATGTGCGCGATCAGATTATCCAAGCGGTGCATCTCGACCCCGCAACCCCCGTGGATGTCGATCTCGGCAGCGGCTCGTTGCTCTTGCAAGCCGCGACTGGGGGCATCAACGACGTCACGGTGACGATCGAAGAAGTGGCCTTCGGAGCCCTCACGGGTTCGATGGTCATCACGGCGTCGAACATCCCGCTCGACAGCAGCCGACCCGTCGAAACTCTCGACATCGTCGTGACCTTCAGCGAGTCAGACGTACAGAAACTCGCGGGATATTTGAGCGGAATCGAACTGAACTCGATCGAGCTCTCCGACGGACTCATCACGGTCGGCACGGAGTTTTCGCTCTTGTTTGTCTCGGTGCCGGTTTCGGTCGACCTTGCGCCGTCGGCGAATGACGGCGGCATTAGCTTCGATCCGCAAACCATCACGCTCGCTGACAACGAGATCTCGGTTAAAGATCTGCGTGACAGTCCCTTGTTCTCGGCGCTCGCGGGCGATCTCTTGAGCTCGCGCGACTTTTGCGTCGCGACGTACCTGCCGAGTGCCCTCACGGTTACGCAAGTGGATGTCGCTGACTCGACCCTCGTCGTCACGCTCAACGGTGACGGGGTGGCTCTCGGCGATCCCGCGTTCTCTACCGCCGGCACGTGCCCACCGAGCTAGCCGAACACACTCGGCGGCGGCGCTACTATTAAGTCGGCTTCAGGGACCAATCCGGGTTCGCTCGCCTCACCTAAATAGCCCCGTGAGGTATCGACGTTGTCCACCAATCCACTCGCACCATCATGGCTCGCGCGCCCCGACGACGCGAACGCGCTCTCGCCGCTCGTGTGGTCGCGCGGCGCGCGCCGCGAGAGCGACGGGCACGTGACGATCGCGGGAGTGTCCACGACGCGGCTCGTGGAGCAATTCGGCACTCCTGTATACGTCGTGGACGAAGCCGACGCTAAGACGCGCGCGCGCGGCATCCGTGAGTCATTCGATCGCGAGTTCGCGCGCGTGGGCGGTTCTGCGAAGGTCTATTACGCGGGCAAGGCGTTCTTGTGCACGGCTGTCGCGCAGTGGGTGACGGATGCCGGCCTCAACATCGACGTGGCGAGCGGCGGTGAGCTCGCGGTCGCTCTCGCGGCCGGAGTAGAGCCCGCGCGGCTCGGCCTTCACGGAAATAACAAGAGCCTCGCCGAGATCGATCGCGCCGTTGGCGTTGGCGTCGGGGCAATCGTGATCGACAGCGTCGTCGAGATCGAGCGAGTCGCTGAAGCGGCTTCGCGGCACGGCCGAATCCAACCCGTGCGATTGCGCATCAATAGCGGAGTCCACGCGTCTACTCACGAGTACCTCGCGACGGCTCGAGAAGACCAGAAGTTCGGCATTCCTCTCGCGGATGCCGCGGCGGCAGTAGCCCTCATCCGTGCCGAGTCATCGCTCGCGTTTCTCGGCCTGCACTCGCACATCGGGTCACAAATCTTCGAGTCGGACGGATTCGCCGAAGCCGCGCGGCGCTTGTTCGCTCTCCACGCGCAACTGCTTGAGGGTGGGCCCGTGCCCGAACTCAACCTCGGCGGTGGTTTCGGTATTGCGTACACGACGGCGGATGAGCCGCTCGACATTGACGAATTAGCTCGGAGGTTTGCAGACATCGTCGCCGCGGGAGCTGCTGAGCTCGGCATCCCGATCCCGGTTGTCGCGATCGAGCCAGGGCGAGCGATCGTTGGTCCGTCGACAACGACGCTGTACACGGTCGGAACAATCAAAGATGTCCTCGTTGATGGTCACGCGACGCGCAAGTACGTTTCCGTCGACGGCGGCATGAGCGATAACGTGCGGCCCGCGCTGTACGGGGCGAACTACTCGACGCGCATCGCGAATCGCTCGAGCGATGCAGAGTCCGCACTCGTGCGCGTCGCGGGAAAGCACTGCGAGTCGGGTGACATTCTCGTGCACGCCGACTACTTACCGAGCGACGTGCGCCCGGGCGATATTCTTGCGATCCCTGCAACGGGCGCATACGGGTGGGCGATGGCGAGCAATTACAACTACCTCGCGCGACCGCCCGTCGTCGCCGTGCTCGACGCGACCTCACGAGTTATTGTTCGTGGCGAAACCGAGGCAGACCTACTCAGCCGTGATGTTGGAGTGAACCAATGATCGAATACCGAAACCTGCGCGTCGCGATTCTCGGCGGCGGAAGCGTCGGCGCGCAAGTCGCTGCGCTGCTGCTCGAGCACCGCGACGAGCTCGCCGCTCGAGCGGGAGCCGGGCTTGAGCTCGTGGGCGTGGCCGTGCGCGACGTTAACGCGAGGCGCGACACCGATATCCCGAAGCACCTCATCACGACGGATGCCGAGTCGCTCATTCTCGGCGCCGACATCGTCGTCGAACTCATCGGTGGAATCGAGCCCGCGCGCACCTACATTTTGCAAGCCCTCCACTCGGGCGCCGATGTCGTGACGGCCAACAAGGCCGTGCTCGCGAACCACGGTCCCGAACTCTTCGACATCGCCGAGCAAGTCGGAGCGCAGCTGTACTACGAGGCAGCGGTAGGTGGCGCGATTCCGATCATCCGACCGTTGCGTGACAGTCTCGCTGGCGACCGAGTCAAGCGAATTCTCGGCATCGTGAACGGCACGACGAACTACATCCTCGACCGCATGGACACGTGGGGCGACGATTTCGACGAAGCACTCGCCGAAGCGACTCGCTTGGGCTACGCCGAGGCCGACCCTACGGCGGATATCGAAGGCTTTGACGCCGCGCAAAAGGCCGCGATTCTCGCGAGCCTCGCATTTCACACGACCGTGCCACTCGACGCCGTGCACCGCGAGGGCATGTCGACTATCACGCGCGACCAAGTTCATGCCGCGCGTAAGGCGGGTTACGTCGTCAAGCTCCTCGCTATTTGTGAGCGGATTACGGATGCCGAAACAGGCGTCGACGGTGTTTCCGCACGAGTGCACCCCGCGCTAGTTCCCCTCGACCACCCACTCGCTGCAGTGCACGGGGCCAACAACGCCGTGTTCGTCGAAGCGGAGGCCGCGGGCTCGCTTATGTTCTACGGCGCGGGCGCCGGGGGAGTGGAGACGGCATCCGCAGTGCTCGGAGATCTCGTTTCTGCCGCACGCCGACACGTCGCAGGTGGCCCTGGGGTCGCGGAATCGACTCACGCAAATCTGCCCGTATTGCCCATGACAAGTGTCATCACGCGCTACCAAATCACGCTCTCTGTTCTCGACGAGTCGGGCGTGCTCGCGGCGATTGCGACGCTCTTCAGCGACCATGGCGTGTCGGTCGAGGCCGTGTCGCAGTCGGTGCGCGACGGTGTGGATGCCTCGCGCCCCACCGCTACCCTTGTCATAGTCACGCACGAGGCCGCAGAGTCTGCGCTTGCTTCCACCGTAACCGCGCTCGCGGCGAGTCCTGTCGTTGCAAGTGTCATATCCGTCTTGAGAGTTGAAGGACTGTAACCAGTGGCCCACCAGTGGCGCGGAGTTCTCCGCGAATATGCCGATCGCCTCGATATTTCGGACGCGACCCCCATCATCACGCTCGGTGAGGGCGGCACTCCGCTCATCCCCGCCGAGGCCCTCTCTCGCCGCACGGGCGCAAAGGTCTGGGTCAAGTTCGAGGGGATGAACCCGACCGGCTCCTTCAAAGACCGCGGCATGACGATGGCCGTCTCGAAGGCCGTCGAGCACGGCGCCAAGGCCGTCATTTGTGCTTCGACAGGAAACACGTCGGCATCCGCTGCCGCGTATGCGACTCACGCGGGAATCACGGCAGCGGTGCTCGTGCCCGAAGGCAAGATCGCAATGGGCAAGCTCGCTCAAGCAATCGCGCACGGCGCCGAGCTTCTTCAACTGCAAGGCAACTTCGATGACTGCCTTGAGATCGCTCGTGAACTCGCGGAGAACTACCCCGTGCACCTCGTCAACTCCGTCAACCCCGATCGCATCGAGGGCCAGAAGACCGCCGCATTCGAAGTCGTCGAAGTTCTCGGCGACGCGCCTGACATCCACATCGTCCCCGTCGGCAATGCGGGCAATTACACCGCGTATCACCGTGGCTACGGCGAAGAGCTCGCGATCGGTGCCACGACTCGCATGCCGCGGATGTTCGGATTTCAGGCTGCGGGCAGCGCACCGATCGTCTTGGGCCATGTCGTCAAGCACCCCGACACGATCGCGTCGGCCATCCGCATCGGCAACCCCGCCTCGTGGGAGCTCGCGATCGCAGCGCGCGAGCACAGCGACGGATACTTCGGATCCATCACGGACGAGAAGATCCTCGAGGCGTACCACATCCTTTCCTCCGAGGTCGGGATCTTCGTCGAGCCGGCATCCGCGATTAGCGTTGCTGGCCTTCTCGAGCGAGCAGAAGCCGGCCAGATCCCCAAGGGCTCGACGGTCGTGCTCACGGTCACGGGCCACGGTCTCAAGGACCCGCATTGGGCACTTCTTTCGGCCGACGGCTCGGATGTCAAGCCCACTGTCGTCGCGGTCGACACAGCCGAGGTCGCGAGCGTGCTCGGCTTGGTGAGCGCATGAAGAAGATCGACCTAGCGGGTCGAAAGGTCACGGTTCGAGTTCCCGCGACTTCGGCGAACCTCGGACCTGGCTTTGACACGCTCGGGCTCGCACTCGCGATCTATGACGAACTCATCGTCACAGCTACAGCTGACTCGACCGTTCGAGTCGACGTGATCGGAGTCGGCGAGGGCGAAGTGCCAACGGACGAGTCCAACCTCGTCGTGCAATCGATCAAGTACACGTTTGATCACTTCGGGATCGAAATGCCGGGCCTGCACCTCGAAGCCCACAACTCGATTCCCCACGGAAGGGGCCTCGGTTCGTCGGGAGCCGCGATCGTCTCGGGAATTATGGCGGCGAAGGGCCTCCTCGAGGGAGTAGTTGACATCGATTCGGATGCACTGCTCACGCTCGCGACCGAGCTCGAGGGGCATCCAGACAACGTTGCACCCGCGCTCTTCGGTGGCCTCACGATCGCGTGGACGACCCCGGATGGCCCCAAGGCCAAGAAGCTCATCGTGCACCGTGGCGTTTCGCCCGTCGTGTGCGTGCCCGTCGCCACGATGTCGACGGCCCTCGCGCGAAGTCTTCAGCCCGAGTCGGTGCCGCACGCGGATGCAGTATTCAACGTTTCTCGCAGTGCTTTGCTCATCGCAGCACTCATCCAGAGCCCCGAACTGTTACTCGAAGCGACGGAAGACAAGCTGCACCAGGACTACCGCGCGAGCGCGATGCCCGAGACCAACGCTCTCATTCAAGTACTTCGCGCGAACGGCCTTGCCGCTGTGGTTTCGGGTGCCGGACCGTCGATTCTCGTGCTCGCGAGCGACCCGTCGCAGAGGCAAATTGTTGCCGATCTCGTGGCAAAAAATTCGCACAACGACTGGAAAGCGCTCATGCTCGCCGTCGACTTCAAAGGTGCTACAGTGAACTCGCACCAGGTAGAAGCTCTCGGTTAGCCGAAGCATCCCGGCCAGCAAATCACCCTTCACTCGAAAGCTAGATTCCTGCGCATTCGCGCAGACCGCTTCGAGTGATCAACTCTCCGCCGCACGCATTGAATTCGCGGTAGGGGAAAGGAAAATCCAAGTAGTGACTGACGTCAACATTCGCGCAACAAGCGCGGATTCCTCTGCCGACCTGAGCACATTGAAGCTCGCGGAGCTGCACAGCCTCGCGTCTTCGTTGGGCATCGCCGGCGCATCCAAACTTCGAAAAGGAGACCTCGTGACCGCAATCAACGAACACGACACCAATTCAGACGACTCCGTAGTCGACGCACCCTCGCGCGACGCTGCCGAGCCAGAACAACAGAGCGAGCCTGTAGCCGTGCGCAAGCGCACGTCGCGACGCGTTACGAGTGCTGACACCGAGGCGATCGCCGCTGCTCCCGCTCTCGCGGGTGCACCCGTTGTCGACGCACTTTCTGACGACGCACCCGCCGAGAGCGCGCCCGCCGTCAAGACGCGCGCCGAGCGTGCGCCTCGATCCGCTTCGAGCCACGCTGCGGCGGGCGAATCGGGCGACAACACCGAATCAGGCGACAAGACTGACTCGAGCGACAACAGCGACTCGGGCGACACCACCGACGCACCTGCGGCCGATGGAGAGCAGTCCGACGGCGAGCAAGGCGAGGGCGGCTCGAGCCGCAATTCGCGCAACCGCAACCGCAACCGCAACGGCGGTGGAGACCGCCAGCCCGCGGCCGACGGTCAGCGCCAGAACAACAACCAGAACCGCAACAACGGCAACCAGCAGCCGCGAGTTGACGGCCCTGACGCCGACGGCGCCGGCCGCAACCGCTACCGCGACCGCAAGCGTGGTCGTGGCCCCATGGGCGACGACTTCGAGCCCGAAATCACGGAAGACGACGTCTTGATCCCGGTCGCGGGCATCCTCGATGTGCTCGACAACTACGCGTTCGTGCGCACCTCGGGCTACTTGCCAGGCAACAACGACGTGTACGTCTCGCTCGGCCAGGTCAAGAAGTACAACCTACGCAAGGGCGACGCTGTCGTCGGAGCAATCCGCCAGCCGCGTGAAGGCGACAACGCGCAAGGCCGCCAGAAGTACAACGCGATCGTGCGCATCGACTCGATCAACGGTCTTCCCATCGAGGATGCCGCGAACCGCGTCGAATTCGGCAAACTCACACCGCTCTACCCGACCGAGCGCTTGCGCCTCGAGACCGAGGCGGGAAAGCTCTCAACTCGCATCATCGACCTCGTATCGCCCATCGGTAAGGGACAACGCGGCCTCATCGTTTCGCCCCCCAAGGCAGGCAAGACGCTCGTTCTGCAGGCGATCGCGAACGCCATTGCCAAGAACAACCCCGAGGTTCACCTCATGGTCGTTCTCGTCGACGAGCGCCCAGAAGAAGTCACCGACATGCAGCGCACCGTCAAGGGCGAAGTGATTGCTTCGACCTTCGACCGTCCCGCAGAAGACCACACGACCGTCGCAGAGCTCGCGATCGAGCGCGCAAAGCGCCTCGTCGAGCTCGGACACGACGTCGTTGTGCTTCTCGACTCGATCACTCGCCTCGGTCGCGCGTACAACCTCGCGGCTCCCGCATCCGGTCGGATTCTGTCGGGCGGCGTCGACTCGTCCGCGCTCTACCCGCCCAAGCGATTCTTCGGTGCAGCGCGCAACATCGAAGAGGGCGGCTCGCTCACGATCATCGCGACGGCTCTCGTCGAGACCGGGTCCAAGATGGACGAGGTCATTTTCGAGGAGTTCAAGGGCACGGGCAACATGGAACTTCGCTTGTCGCGCCAGCTCGCTGACAAGCGCATCTTCCCCGCGGTAGATGTCAACGCTTCCGGCACGCGTCGCGAAGAGATGCTTCTCGGCGCCGAGGAGGTCAACGTCACGTGGAAGCTGCGTCGTGCACTCGCTGGTCTCGACCCGCAACAAGCGCTCGAGATAGTTCTCGGCAAGCTCAAGGAGACGCAGTCGAACGTCGAGTTCCTCATGCAAATCCAGAAGTCGCTTCCCGCGCCCACCAACGGTCACTCGGAGGACTAGTCATGTTCGAGTCAGTAATTCAACTACTGGCCGAACATGATGAGCTCCAGGGCCAGCTTGCCGACCCAGAACTCCACTCAGACCCGGCCAGATCGAAGAAGGTCAACCGGCGGTATGCCGAGCTTTCGCGCATTGTTGCCGCGTACCTTCAATGGCGTCAGCTGACAGACGACGTCGAGGCGGCGACCGAGATGGCTTCTGAGGACGCGTCGTTCGCGGCAGAGCTTCCCGGGCTCACCGAGTCCCTCGATGCCGCGCAAGAGAAGCTCCGGCGCTTGCTCATTCCGCGTGACCCCAACGATGCTCGCGACGTGATCATGGAGATCAAGATGGGCGAGGGCGGCGCGGAGTCTGCTCTCTTCGCAGGCGATCTTCTGCGCATGTACTTGCACAACGCGGAGTCGAAGAAGTGGAAGACCGAGATCATCGAGCAGACCTCGAGCGATCTCGGCGGCATCAAAGACGTGCAAGTTGCGTTCAAGGGCAACTCGACGGATCCAGCCGAGGGCATCTGGGCGCACCTCAAGTACGAGGGTGGCGTGCACCGCGTACAGCGTGTGCCTGCGACCGAGTCGCAAGGCCGCATCCATACGTCGGCCGCGGGCGTGCTCGTGTTTCCCGAGGTCGATGAGCCCGAAGAAGTCGAGATCAGCCAGAACGATCTCAAGATCGACGTCTACCGGTCCAGCGGCCCCGGCGGCCAGTCCGTGAACACCACCGACTCCGCCGTCCGCATCACT
>JANOOQ010000304.1:0-4916 GCA_031421515.1 Leifsonia sp. | reverse complement strand
CCCACCCTCGCCTGACGACGACAAGACGGCCTGGCGGCGAGCCTCGATCCAGCCGAAATAGTGCGCAAACAGGAACGCGGTGCTCGTGATGGCGTAGTCGCCGTGGCTTTCATACCGCTTCATGAGCGGCACCCAGCCCGTCTCAACGATGTTAAAGATGCGCGATTGAAGTTCTGCCGCTGCTTGAGCGAGGGGTTCGTAGACCCGCTCGGCGGCCTTGATCGCGGATTGAGCCTCAAGGCGTTCCTCGCGCTCGTCTTCCAATTGTCTGTTGAGCCGAGCCGTGCGAATAGAAAACCAGCCGCTGAGCGCAACGCTTGCGACGCTCAAAACAATCGCGAGCGCTGTTAGCGCGGTATCGATCGTCATTCCTGAATGGTAGTGCGCACGCCGATCGGGGGCCGGGTTAAAGCGAAAGGCCCCCGCGGCCCTTGCGGGCCTCGAGGGTCTTTCTGTTCGTCTTCCGGTTTGGCCCTTGCAGATCATCCCTTCAGACCGTCGACTGGTTTGACCCAATCGGCTTCCCCTTCGAGTTTTACCTCTCCGGTTCGATACAATCTACTCCCCCAGTTCGTGGGGTCAACCCGTAAAGTTTCGCTAGATACTTGAGAGTTTGGGGTGCCGGGTTGCACAACTCGGGGTAGAACGGGCTTTCTGAAAGTTGCCTTTTCCCATTACTGTGGGTATGTGGATGACAGCAACTTCGGGGTACCAGCAGGTTGGTATCCCGACCCTTTGGGTCTGCCCCAGCTTCGCTGGTGGGATGCTCAAGCGTGGACCGAGCACACTTCGGAAGCTCGCGCGCCCATTATCGTTCAGCCTGCGACGCGCGTCGGCTTTGCCGACGACGACTTCCCCACTCGCTACACCGACGATGGATTGCCGTCGCGTCGTGAACAGCGTGAGCGTGAGCGTCAAGACACCACGACGCCGATTCCGACGATGTTCCCGGACTTCGCCGACTTCGAGACCCAGGTTGACCCCGTCCGCGAAGAGCTGAGTGCACAGCCGCTTCTCGCGATGACTCTTAAAGAACTTGAACCGCCGCTCTCCGAAACGCTCGATCTGAGTTCGAGTCCGAGGAGCGCGACCGCACATACGAATGCCGCGCCAGCATCATCAACGCTTAGTGCCCTCTCGGAAGAGATGGAGGCTCCCGTTCGTGTCTCGAAGCAACTTCGGGCTTATACGGGTGCAGCGTGGGCCATCGCACTCATGCCGGCCATCCAGCTCACGATTGCTGTGCTCTTGATTACGGTGTTCGGCCTAGGCGCCAACTTCCCGCTCATGATGCTCGTGCTCTTTGCGCCGTACCTCATCGTCATCTTCTTCGCGGCGTTCGACGGCTTGATTCTGCACGTCTGGGGCCACAAGCATCCCGCTAGCGCGTGGTGGGCGCTTCTGGCCGAGCCCGGCTACCTGATCGTTCGCGCATTCCGCACTTACCGCGAGACGGGTAAGGGATTCGCGACACTCGGCGTGCTGGCTTCGGGCTTCGTGTCGGTCGTTGCGGGCATCCTCGTGCTGCCAGGCCTTCTCATCTCGGTGCTTCCGGGAACGTTCGCTTCAGAGGTCGAGAGTTCGGTCGAGGCTGACGCGCTCGCGCTCGGCGCCGAGATCGAGGTGACGTGCCCCGCTCCACCACTTCTGATCGGTGACACGTTCACGTGCATCCGTACGATGTCAGACGGCGAGACCGACTCGATCGCGGTAAGCCTCGAGCGCCAGAATGGCTGGATCTCTTGGCGAGTCATCGACTGGGGCACCTCAGTCATGATCAACTAGCGCGCGTCAGAAGTTCGGTACGTCGACGCGTTCTACCGTCGAGCCCGCGAACGCGAGCCGAAGGGCCTCGCGCAAGTGCGCGGCGTGTGAGTCGACGACGGTAGAGAAACCGAGGCGCTTGGCTTCGGCCAATCGCTGCGGCGCCGACGACACGGGCCGAATCTCGCCCGCGAGACTGATTTCACCAACTGCCGCGAAAGTTATGGGGAAAGCCTTGTCGCGGTACGCGCTTGAGATTGCGAGGGCGATCGCGAGATCGGCGCCAGGTTCAGTGAGCCGGATACCGCCGACAGTCGACACGTAGACGTCGAATCCCGAGAGCGGCAGATTAGCGCGCCTCTCGAGCACCGCGAGCAACATCGCGACGCGCGAAGAGTCGACACCGTTGACGACGCGGCGCGGTTGTGGGGCCTGAGTTTTGACGATGAGGGCTTGAACTTCGACGGGCAGGGCTCGACGCCCCTCGATCGCGATCGTGACACACGTGCCGCTCACGGGCGTTCGCGCGCGAGAAAGGAACAGTCCACTCGGGTCGGCGACTTCTGCGATGCCGTCGCCCGTCATTTCGAAGCAACCCACCTCATCCGTTGGTCCGAAGCGATTCTTGTGGGCCCGCACGAAGCGCAAGCTCGTCTGCTTGTCGCCCTCAAACTGCAGCACGACATCGACGAGGTGCTCGAGCAGGCGGGGGCCGGCGATCGTGCCGTCCTTCGTGACGTGGCCGACGAGCAGCACGGGCAGGTTGCGGTCTTTGCTAACGCGGATGAGAGCGGATGCCACTTCGCGAACTTGCGAGGGACCTCCGGCCAGACCATCCGTCACAGAAGACGACACCGTTTGCACGGAGTCGAGGATCACGAGCCCCGGCGCGACTTGATCGATTTGGCCGAGGATCGTCGCGAGGTCGGTCTCGGCGGCGAGAAACAGCAAGGGCTGCAGGGCGCCTGTGCGTTCGGCACGCAAACGCACTTGGCTCACCGACTCTTCCGCAGTAACGTACAACACGCGCTGGCCGGATGCCGCGGCTCGAGAAGCGACTTCGAGAAGCAGTGTCGACTTGCCGACGCCGGGCTCGCCGCTCAACAGAATCGCGGCCCCTGGGATGACACCGCCGCCGAGCACCCGGTCGAATTCCGCAATGCCGCTCGGCCAATGCGCGACGGACTCGGCACCGACCTCGGTGATCGGTAGCGCGTGGCTTGCCGGGCGGATAGCGGTGACGCGAGCGGTCGGCGCAATTGCGTCAACGACCGTGTTCCACTGCTGGCACTCGCCGCACTGCCCTACCCATTTGAGGTTCGTCCAGCCACACTCGGTGCAGCGGAATTGGGTAGCGGGACGAGCCATGCGCTCAGCCTACGGCGCACCTGTGACAGCGGGCAGCAGGGCGTTACGCGAGAGTGAGAAAGAGTTTCTCGAGTTCGCTCGGTGTCATCCCGTCGTGGTTTCCATGGCCATCTTCGTCGTCGACGACACACGTCAGCATTGCGTTCGCGATGATGGCGTACCCCGCCTTGTCGAGAGCCTTGCTGACTGCGGCGAGCTGAATGACGACACTCCTGCAGTCCGCGTCGGGCCCGATCGACGCGATGAGGCTGTGGAGTTGACCTTCCGCCCTCTTGAGGCGATTGACGATTCGGTGCATGCTTTCGGTGTCGTGCTTCATCGCGAAAGCTCCTTGCTCTTGTCGAGTGGCCGCATGATTAGTTGCCTAGCGTGATTGGCAGTCCGGAACCCCGCCATGCAGACGTGCCTCCGATCACGTTCGTCGCGTCGATGTCGTTGCCAAGGAGCCACTCTGCCGCTTGGGCGCTGCGATGGCCGTGCTCGCAAATGATGTAGATCGGCTCGTCGCGCGGCACTTCGTCGAGTCGACTCGTGAGTTCGCTGAGCGGCAGATTGTGTGCCCCGGGAACGTGACCAGCGACGAATTCGTATTCTTCACGAACGTCGATGACGATCGTGCGATCGAGTGCCGCGAGAGTCGCGGTGTCGATGCTGTTCATTCGGCGAGGTGAGTTGTCCATCTTGCGAAGATACCCCTGGGGGTATTTGCGGCGCAAGCGCGGCGGTGGCTGGGTGGCGGTAGCGGCGATACGGTGGGGATTGAGTGAAGGGAGCGCCGTGGAATCCACTCGGCAATTCGACCCGAGGTTTGACCCGGCGTTTCAGCGCGGATTCGAGGGAGCCGCGGGCGCGCGCACCGAACCTGCCGGGACCCCCGAAACCTTAGAGGCGCCCGAGTCCGCGGCTGACGAGGCGGTTGCGAGCAGATTCATCGCAACGGATGCCGCGCCACCCTTGCGCGCAAACCCCTGGATTGCCGTGCTGTGGATCACCGCGGCCGTGTTGATCGTCGCGGGCGTCGCGGGCCAAACCGTCGCGGAGGTCATCACCGCCGGCCCGACCGCCGAGACACCGCTCGTCGAGTACGTGGTCCCGGCGCTCTTGCGCGCCCTGAGCCCGTGGCTGCTCATCGCTGGGCTGCTCGCGGGCATCGGCGTCATGTTCTTGCACGCGGTGCGGTGGCGCGAGTGATGCGGGCGCCGCTCGTCGGGGCCGCGGCCGGCGCGACGTTGATCGTGGGCGGCGGCGCGGGCGTCGTGCTCTCGGCGACGCAATACCTCGACACTCCGTACGCCCTCAATAGCGCGTCGGGCATGGTGGTGTTCCGGCTCGGCGATGCGCTCGCGCAATACCCGGACTGGCAGCCCGGGTTCGCCGCCGTTGCGGTCGGCTGCGGGATGCTCGTGCTCACGGCATCCGTTCTCGCAGCTGCCATCGGCCGCAACCAGCTTCGCCCCGACGTGTACTAAACTCTTTTCCGGAACCGTGTCCGAGCGGCCGAAGGTGCAACTCTCGAAAAGTTGTGTGGGTGAGAGCCCACCGTGGGTTCAAATCCCACCGGTTCCGCGCGTAACTCGAAATCCCCTCACCTTCGGTGGGGGGATTTGGGGTTACCGGGGTTCTGTGTGGCCAACGCCCTGACCGGGCTTATAGGCCAAAAGGAGTGGATGGCGTTGGGCGTGTCATCCGCGTCCTGCCCAGCCCCGGCGTAGCCAGAGTCCTTCGTCGGATGTGAGCGCGGTGCCGTAAAGGGCCGGTCCGTCTGGTTCCTCGGCGGGCTTGGT
>JANOOQ010000303.1:0-2319 GCA_031421515.1 Leifsonia sp. | reverse complement strand
GCACGCTGGCCACTAGCGGCGCCGACCCTCCACTTGTGGCGACCTCTTACGCCGCCCAACCCGCCACAACGGGAGGCTCGGCGAGGTTATGTGCCGTTCAGCCCGATCCACTCGTCAAACTGCACTCGCGCGACGGGGTCGGGTAGCTGCACGGGCGGCGACTTCATGAGGTAAGCGGATGCCGCCTCCACGGGTCCACCAAGGCCGGCGTCGAGGGCGACCTTCGCCGCCCGGATCGCGTCAATTACGACACCGGCGGAATTGGGCGAATCCCACACTTCAAGCTTGTACTCGAGACTAGTGGGGGCGTTGCCGAACCCGTGGCCTTCGAGTCGCACGAACGCGAGCTTGCGGTCATCAAGCCACGGGATGTGGTCGCTCGGTCCGATGTGCACGTCGCGAGCGTTGAGCTCGGCGTCGATGTTGCTCGTGACGGACTGGGTCTTCGAGATCTTCTTCGACTCGAGCCGTCGACGCTCGAGCATGTTCTTGAAGTCCATGTTGCCGCCGACGTTGAGCTGATACGTGCGGTCGAGCACGAGTCCGCGTTCCTCGAACAAGCGAGCGAGCACACGGTGAGTGATCGTTGCGCCGAGTTGACTCTTGACGTCGTCGCCGACGATCGGTACACCGGCGGCCGTGAAGCGAGCGGCCCAGTCGGGATCGCTCGCGATGAACACCGGGAGGGCGTTGACGAAGGCAACGCCAGCGTCGAGGGCGGCTTGTGCGTAGTGCTTGGCGGCGAGTTCCGATCCGACGGGGAGGTAGCACACGAGCACGTCGGCGCCGCTCTCACGCAGGGCTTGCGCCACGTCGACGGCGGGGGCATTCGACTCGATGACGACTTCGCGGTAGTACTCGCCGAGCCCGTCGAGGGTTGGTCCACGTTGAACGACCACTCCGGATGCCCCCACTTCAGCAAACCGAAACGTCGAGTTCTGCGAGGCCCACATCGCGACCGCGAGGTCCTCGCCGACCTTGAGGGAATCGACGTCGAAAGCGGCAACGAACTCGATGTCCCCCACGGCGTAGGGGCCAAGCCGATTGTGCATGAGTCCAGGAATGACGGCGCCTTCGGCAGCATCCGCATAGAAAGCAACGCCCTGAATGAGCGAGTTCGCGCAGTTGCCCACGCCAGCGATCGCGACCTTAATGGGCATGAGATGGTGCTCCTTGCGCGAAGTGACTACACTGGGCAGGTTGTCTGGTTGCATTTTGCCGCCCGACAATCGTCAACACCCTCCTGTTGCAGATCGTCTGCAACCGTTCTAGTCCGAAGGAGGTGGGTTTGTGACGCATCAGTATGAACTAATGGTGATCCTCGATCCAGAGATCGATGAGCGCACCGTGGCACCCAGCCTAGACAAATTCCTCAATGTCATCCGCACCGATGGTGGAACCATCGATAACGTCGACATCTGGGGACGCCGTCGCTTGGCTTACGAGATCAACAAGAAGAGCGAAGGCATCTATGCCGTCGTCAACTTCACGGCGAACTCTTCGGCCACCGTCGAACTCGACCGCCAGCTGAAGCTCAGCGAAGCAGTCATGCGTACCAAGGTGCTGCGCGCCGAGGAAGGCATGGCTCAAGTTGCCGCGGCCAAGAAGCTCGCAGAAGAGAAGGCAGCTCGCAAGGCCGCGTCCCCCGCGAAGGCTTCTGTCGCAGCTCCCGCCGAGAAGGCTCCCGCGGCGAAGGCGCCCGTCGCTGACAAGCCCGTCGCTGACAAGCCCGTTGTGGATTCAGCGGATGCAGTCGAAGCCGTAGAGGCCGAGGCCCCCGCTAAGCCCGCAGCCAAGAAGCCAGCCGCCAAGGCTGACAAGGACTCGGAGTAGGCCATGGCCGGCGAGACCGTCATCACCGTCGTGGGAAACCTCACGAGTGACCCCGAATTGCGCTACACGCAAAACGGGTTGGCTGTCGCTAACTTCACGATCGCATCGACTCCGCGCAACTTCGACCGCGCGAGCAACGACTGGAAAGACGGCGAGGCTCTCTTCTTGCGCGCGAGCGTATGGCGTGAGTTCGCAGAACACGTCGCTGGTTCGCTCACGAAGGGCTCGCGAGTCATCGCGACCGGTCGCTTGAAGCAGCGCTCGTACGAGACGAAGGAAGGCGAGAAGCGAACAAGCATCGAGCTTGAGGTCGACGAAATCGGCCCAAGCTTGCGCTACGCGACCGCCCAAGTTACTCGTGCCGCGTCATCCCGTGACTCAGCTGGAGGGCCTCGCGGCGCTGTAGCTGTTGGACCGGGTGCCACCGAAGAGCCGTGGGCAGCGTCAGCACCTGACGCCGCGAGCGGCGACGTGTGGAACGCGCCA
>JANOOQ010000302.1:0-1548 GCA_031421515.1 Leifsonia sp. | reverse complement strand
GGCTCGGCCTCGACGATCAGGGCCGCGATGTGCTGGCGCGCGTCATCTATGGCTTCCGCGTATCTGTCTTGTTTGGTCTGCTATTGACTATTTTCTCGTCTATCATCGGCGTGTTCGCAGGCGCCGTACAGGGTTTCTTCGGCGGCAAGATCGATCTCTTCTTTCAGCGCATCCTGGAAATCTGGAATTCGATTCCCGAACTCTTCGTGTTGCTGATCGTCTCGTCGATGTTCGTTCCAGGATTCTGGACGCTGCTTGGCATTCTGCTACTGTTCAGCTGGACTTCGCTCGTTGGCGTCGTGCGCGCCGAATTCTTGCGCGGGCGCAATCTTGAATACGTGCGCGCCGCGCGTGCGCTCGGCCTCACCGATTGGCAGATCATGTTCAAGCATCTCCTTCCCAATGCCATGGTGGCGACGCTGACCTTCCTGCCGTTCAAGCTGTCCGGCGCCATTTCGGCATTAACCGCGCTGGACTTCCTCGGCCTCGGCATGCCAATCGGCTCGCCGTCGCTCGGGGAATTGCTGTTGCAGGGCAAAAAGCACATCGAAGCCCCATGGCTCGGCATCTCGGGCTTCGTTGCCATTTCCATCATTCTGTCGCTTGCCATCTTCATGGGTGAAGCGGTGCGCGATGCGCTCGATCCGCGGAAGACGTTTCGGCAGGGGAAGGGTTAGACTTTGATTGCTTGACAAACTCTCGACGGAACAGATTTTTCTTGTTAGGTTTGCCTATGTCCGAAAGAACTAAAATTGTTATTGAACAATTCCCCGTACGGCGCCTCCCGGTGGAACTTCAGCGCGGCCTGGATCATGAATCCGTGGCGCGCATAACGATTGAGCCTATGGGGGAAGACTCTCAACGCTCGCTTCGATCTTTCATCGGCGCAGCACCAGGGGTGTACGCATCACCAGAGGAGGCTGTGGCGGCCATCCGGCAGCTTCGCGATGAATGGGAATGATAGATATTGAGTCATTCACCGGCAATCACGTCTACATAGATGCCAATCTCTTCATTTACGCAGTCGAGGGTTTCAAGAAGTACGCCTCCCTTTGCGACCATATCTTTCGGTCGATAGAAGACATGAAGATCCACGCAGTCACGAGCGAATTGACCCTTTCAGAAGTACTTGTCCATCCAATTAAGAATGGCGACCAGCGTGCAATCGCCAGTTACGAAGCCCTCGTCAAAAGCAGGTATGATCTCGAAGTTGTGCCTATCACCAGGGATGTGCTGCGCAAATCAGCGGCTCTTCGGGCGTCAGTTGGACTGAAGCTTCCTGACGCAATTCACGTGGCGACAGCCCAGGTCTACGGATCGCAATTCATTTTTACAGCTGACGCCGCACTGAAGACGCCTGACACTATCAAGCTCGTCACTCTCGACGAACTATTGAAGGCTTAGAAAGCAGGACCGTAAGTGATGCTTGCCGCACCCCTCGTCTCCGTCAAAAACCTCTCCGTCGAATTCGGCGAAGGCGAAAGCGCGTCGCGCGTGGTCAAAGGCGTGTCGTTTGAAATTGCCAAGGGCGAGACAGTGGCACTCGTC
>JANOOQ010000301.1:0-5697 GCA_031421515.1 Leifsonia sp. | reverse complement strand
ATCGGCTGGCTGCACGAAGCTGTCGACTCATCGAGCCCGGTCATTCTCAACCCCGCGGCCTTCACGCATTACTCGTATGCGCTTCGGGATGCTGCGTCCCTCGTCACCAAGGCGGGACTGCTGCTCGTCGAAGTGCACTTGTCCAATCCGCACGCGCGCGAGGAGTTCCGCCACACGAGCGTCATCTCCGCCGTAGCGACGGGAGTCATTGCGGGCTTCGGATTCGACTCGTACTCGCTCGCTCTTGATCTGGTCGCGCGGCGACTCAGGTAGACTCGATAGTCGGTTTCGATCGGCGCAAAGCGCCACTCAACCAACTCTCTCCCCAAGAACGGAACACCCATGGCTTCTACCGCTGACATTCGCAACGGCGTCGTGCTTAATATGGACGGCGGTCTGTGGACGGTCATCGACTTCCAGCACGTTAAGCCTGGCAAGGGTGGCGCGTTCGTTCGCACCAAGGTCAAGAACGTCATGACGGGCAAGGTTGTTGACCGCACGTTCAACGCTGGAGCGAAGATCGAGACCGAGACGGTCGACCGCGCCGATTTCCAATACCTCTACAAAGATGGCGACAACTTCGTTTTCATGGATCTCGGCAACTACGACCAGATCACGTTGTCTCCCGCGAACGTGGGGGACTCCGCGAACTTCATGCTCGAGAACCAGAACGTGACGATCGCGCTGCACAACGGCGATCCGCTCTACGTCGAGTTGCCTGCATCCGTCGTGCTCGAAATTACCTACACCGAGCCGGGCCTTCAAGGCGACCGCTCGACGGGCGGAACGAAGCCCGCTACCGTCGAGACCGGCTACCAGATTCAAGTGCCGCTCTTTCTCGAGCAAGGCACGAAGGTCAAGGTCGACACGCGCGACGGTAGCTATCTCGGGCGCGTGTCCGAGTAGTGGGTGCGAGAACCAAATCGCGCAAGCGCGCGCTTGACGTGCTTTACGGTGCGGACGTTCGCGAAGAGTCCATCAACCAGGCTCTAGCCGACGAGGCGGCTCGAGAAGCCGCAGACCCGAAGCGAGCGAACTCGTGGGAATACGCACGCGAGATCGTCGTGGGTATCACCGAGCACGGCGACGAGATCGACGAGCTTATTGAGACGTATTCGCAGGGATGGACGATCGCGCGCATGCCTGCGATCGATCGCGCGCTTCTTCGCATTGGGTTGTGGGAGATTCTGTTCAATGACGAGGTTCCCGACAGCGTCGCAATCGCCGAAGCCGTCGAGTCTGCTCGAGTGCACAGCACGGACGACTCCGCGGGATTCGTCAACGGACTACTCGGAAGAATTGCCGCGAGTCGCGCTGTATAGTCGCTGTAGCAGATTTCCTTTAAGTTCCGTTCTGTGAGGCGGGGAAGGAGGTCAGAATGACTGCACGCTCCGTGTTGCAGCCCTCTGATATCACCCGGGCGTTGACTCGGATCTCTCACGAGATCCTTGAGTCCAACCGTGGATCGGCCGATCTCCTGCTTCTGGGCATTCCGACCAGAGGAGTGGTTCTCGCGCGTCGAATCGGCGCGATCCTCGAGGGAATCGAGCCGGGTGCCGTGACGGTTGGCGCCCTCGACGTCACGATGTACCGCGACGATCTCGCTAAGAACCCGACGCGCGCGCCCGCACCGACCGACATTCCCGGCGGGGGAATCGACGGCAAGACCGTAATTCTCGTCGACGACGTGTTGTACTCGGGGCGCACGATTCGGGCAGCGCTCGACGCGCTCAACGATCTGGGCCGGCCGCGCGCAGTACGCCTCGCGGTGCTCGTGGATCGGGGACATCGTGAGCTGCCGATTCGCGCGGATTTCGTGGGAAAGAACCTTCCGACCGCTCCCGGCGAGCGCATCAACGTTCGCTTGAGTGAACTCGATGCGACCGAGGAGGTGACGATCGGTTGAGGCACCTACTGTCAACTAAAGACCTGTTGCGCGATGAAGCAATCGCGCTCCTCGATCTCGCTGAAGACATGGCCAACGTCGCCGACCGTGAGGTCAAGAAGCTCCCGGCCCTGCGCGGCAAGACCGTCGTCAACCTTTTCTTTGAGGACTCGACGCGCACGCGCGTCTCGTTTGAACTCGCCGCTAAGCGCTTGAGCGCCGATGTCATCAACTTCAGCGCGAAGGGGTCGAGTGTCTCGAAGGGCGAGAGCCTGAAGGACACCGCTCAAACGCTCGCTGCGATGGGAGCGGATGCCGTTGTGATCCGCCACTGGGCGAGCGGAGCGCCTCGCGTGCTTGCCGACAGCGGGTGGATCGATGCCGGGATTGTCAACGCGGGTGACGGAACGCACGAGCATCCGACTCAAGCACTTCTCGACGCGTTCACGATTCGGCGCCGGCTGCACGGTGAGGGCTCGCGCGGCAAGGGGCTCGACGGCGTGACCGTGACGATCGTGGGCGACATTCTGCACTCGCGCGTCGCGCGCTCGAACGTCTGGTTGCTCTCGACTTTGGGTGCGAGAGTGAGCTTCGTCGCGCCTGCGACTCTCTTGCCCGTGAGCATTGCGGGATGGCCCGTCTCGGCGAGCTACGACTTCGATGGCGCGATCGACGAAGGTCCAGACGTGGTCATGATGTTGCGCATCCAGACCGAGCGCATGAACGCGTCGTTCTTTCCCAACGCCCGCGAGTACTCGCGCGAGTGGGGTCTCGACGACGCGCGTCTCGCTCGATTGCCCGAGTCGAGCATCGTGATGCACCCCGGCCCGATGAACCGGGGACTCGAGATTTCGGCGAATGCGGCCGACTCATCGCGCTCGACCGTGCTCGAACAAGTTGCCAACGGAGTTTCGATCCGCATGGCTGTTCTCTATCACCTGCTGTCAGGAAGTGACTCATGAGTTTGCGAATTACCGGGGCGACTTTGCCCGACGGGACCCGGCGGGACCTCTTCGTCGATAACGGCGTGTTTGTAGCGGATGCCCCCGCGAAGGCCACAACGATCGACGCCGCGGGCCTTACCGCGCTTCCTGGACTCGTTGACCTGCACACGCACTTGCGCGAGCCGGGATTTGAGCAAAGCGAGACCGTGCTCACGGGTTCTCGCGCCGCGGCGATCGGCGGGTATACGGCGGTCTTCGCGATGGCCAACACACAACCCGTGCAGGACACCGCTGGCGTCGTTGAGCAAGTTCAAGCGCTCGGTCGACTTCACGGCTACGTGACCGTACGGCCCATCGGGGCGGTGACAGCAGGGCTCGCTGGGGAACGGTTGAGCGAAATTGGCGCAATGGCGCAATCGCGTGCCGGAGTACGCGTCTTCTCGGACGACGGCAATTGCGTGCACGACTCGCTTCTCATGCGCCGCGCGCTCGAGTACGTCAAGACCTTTGGGGGAGTCGTCGCGCAACACGCGCAAGACCCGCGCCTCACGGTCGGCGCTCAACTCAACGAGGGTGCGCTGTCGAGTGAACTCGGACTCGTGGGCTGGCCCGCGGTCGCAGAAGAGTCCATCATCGCGCGCGACATTTTGCTCGCCGAGCACGTCGGAGCACGGTTGCACGTATGCCACATCTCTACCGCGGGATCGGTCGAGGTCATCCGCTGGGCGAAGGCTCGGGGAGTGGATGTCACGGCAGAAGTCACCCCGCATCACTTACTGCTGACGGAAGACCTCGCTCGTGGTTACGATGCTCGCTTCAAAGTGAATCCGCCCTTGCGTCGCGACGAGGACGTTCAAGCGCTCCGCGCCGCCCTCGCCGACGGAACGATTGACATTGTCGCGACGGATCATGCGCCGCATCCCGTCGAGGCGAAGGACTGCGCTTGGGGCGAAGCGGCCAACGGCATGGTGGGCCTCGAGTCCGCCTTGAGTGTCGTGCAGGCATCCGTCGTCGACTCGGGGCAGTTGGCGTGGGCCGACATCGCACGAGTCATGTCGTCTCTGCCCGCCGAGATAGGGCTTCTCGCGGGCTACGACTCGCCGTTCGCGGCGGGAAGCGCCGCGAACTTCACGCTCTATGACCCAGCCGCGAGCCGTGAATTCGGTCTCGGCGACTTGCATGGAAAGGGCGTCAACTCGCCCTACCTCGGCCGCACCCTGCCGGGTCGAGTCATCGCGACGGTGCACGACGGCTACGCCACTGTGCTTGACGGCGAACTCGTCGACGCCGAAATCGTAGCGAAGGAAGCGCAGAGCCGTGGATAAGTCAGTCTCGATCGTCATCGTTCTTGGCGTTCTCGCCGCGCTCCTCGGGCTCATGGCGATCGGGTGGCGCGCGCGCAAGTCTCGACAACGTGACGTGAGTGCACCGCTGTCGGTTCCCGCCGAAGTCGCCGCGTCGCTCGAGGTGAGCCCAGGGAAGTACGTCGCGACGACCGTGTCAGGCGACCCCGTCGATCGCATCGCGGTGCACGGGCTCGGGTTTCGAGGCACGGCAACCGTCTCGGTTTCGCCAAGTGGTCTCGTGGTGAGCCTCATGGGTCGCGATGACTTCTGGATTCCCGCGAGCGACGTTCGCGACATTCGACGCGCGACGTGGACGATCGACCGCGTCGTAGAACCCGATGGACTCACCCTCATCGAGTGGATGCTGGGCACCCACCCGGTCGACAGCTACTTCCGTTTAGACGCTCCCGCTGCCTTCGAGCAAGCGGCTCGCGTTCTCATCTCCACAGACAGACAGGCAGGCAAGTGACATTCGCGACTGAACCGGCAGTACTCGTGCTCGAAGATGGCACGCGCTTCGAGGGCAACGCGTATGGCGCGCGCGGCCGCACTCTCGGCGAGGTCGTTTTCGCGACGGGCATGACGGGCTACCAAGAGACGTTGACTGACCCGAGCTATGCGGGCCAAATCGTCGTCATGACGGCGCCGCACATCGGCAACACGGGCGTCAACGATGAAGACCGCGAATCGTCGCGCGTGTGGGTGTCTGGCTACGTCGTTCGCGACCCCAGCCGAGTCGTCTCGAACTACCGCGCCGACGGTTCGCTCGATGACCAGCTCACAACGCAAGGCGTTGTCGGCATTAGCGGCATCGACACTCGCGCCGTAACGCGACGCATTCGCGACGCTGGCGCAATGCGCGGCGGCGTCTTTTCAGGAGCGGATGCCGAACTCGCGCCCACGCACCAACTCGAGCTCGTGCGCGGCGCGGCCGAAATGACCGGCCGCAACCTTTCGGCCGAAGTCTCGACGACGGATGGCTACGTAGTCCCGGCCACCGTTGAGCCCATCGGAACGCTGGCCGTGCTCGACCTCGGGGTCAAGACCTCGACGCTCACTTACCTTGCCGCGCGCGGATTCGACGTTCACGTGCTTCCCCAGTCCACGACGCTCGACGAGCTTGTCGCTATCGAACCCGTGGCGGTGTTCTTTTCCAACGGACCCGGCGACCCTGGGGCATCCGATGCTCATGTCGAACTCTTGCGCGGAGTGCTTCGCGCCGGCTTGCCGTTCTTCGGGATTTGCTTCGGTAATCAGTTGCTCGGGCGAGCGCTCGGCTATGGCACGTACAAGCTGGGCTTTGGTCACCGGGGGATCAATCAGCCCGTCGTGGATGTCGCGACGGGTCGCACCGAAATCACGAGCCACAACCACGGCTTCGCGGTCGACGCCCCGATCGGTGTGATTTCTGAGAGCCCGGCAGGGTTTGGTCGAGTCGAAGTGAGTCACGTCAACCTCAATGACAATGTCGTCGAGGGGCTACGCGCACTAGACATTCCCGCGTTCTCGGTGCAGTACCACC
>JANOOQ010000300.1:0-9307 GCA_031421515.1 Leifsonia sp. | reverse complement strand
CGGGGCGCCTCTGCACCGTGGCGCGCCGAAGCGCGCGCGGTGTGCGCCTAGATTCCTAAGCGCACGAAGTAGCGGTCGCTCGTGTAGATCGAGCGAACCTCGACGGTGCGTCCTTCATAGGGGGCGTCGATGAAGGTGCCGTTACCGAGGTAGATGCCATTGTGGCCGCCACCATCGGTCACGACAATGTCGCCGGGGCGTGCATCCGCTTCGGAGATGAGGGTGCCGACCGCTGCTTGAGCGACGACGGAATGCGGTAGCGAGATTCCGAATTGCGCATAGACGAACATCACCAAGCCCGAGCAATCGAAGCCCGACGGGTCGGCGCCGCCGTAGCGATACGGAGTGCCCTGGTATTGCAGCGCGACTTGCGCTACTTGGTCGAGGCTGAAGCTCGGGTACGGCGGGTTTTTCAAGAAGTCGGCGGCGCTCGGGCCCGAATACGCAGGGTACGACGCGGCTTCGACGTCGGCGCGGGATGTCGCACCGAACGCATCGCGAGATACGGACGACACGCTCGCCGCGGCAGACACGACGACGGTCTGAGCGTCGCGGTCGAGGAGTTCTTGCAGCGCAGCCGTCGGGCCGGAATTGTCTGGCTCGGGCGGGCTATACGCGTACGCAGGGAGCGCGACCGTCGCAAACAATCCGGGTACGACAAGCGCCGTCACAGCGATGCTGAGAATGCTCGACTTGCGCTTCGACAAGGAAGCGGGGGAGCTGATTTCCACCGAAGTGGTTCCTACTTTGGTCAAGAGTGTTATCTCCTGCGCCTCGGCAACCCTAGGTTGTTGCCCCATCCGTTTCGTATATAGATTCACGTACCTGGCCTGAGACGGGTAAAACGAGACGCTCAATCAGGGTCCTGGGACCGGCAGTTCTGGTCAAGAGGACTATGAAAGGCTACGTGACAGAACTCGGTTTGTCACATTCAACGCGCGATGTAGATGTGCACGGCGACCTCGTTGGGCAGCTCGAGCCCGTCGCCGAAACCCTCTACCTCGACGAGCATGTACGACCCGACCGCCGAAATTCTCGCGGTCGCGCCGGGCATGACACCCGCTGTCTGAAGCTGCTGAAGAAGTTCCGGTTCGAACTGCACGGGCTCCCCGAGTCGGCGGATGACGCCCGTCACGGTCTCACCTGAGTCGCCCACGGCGTCAACGATGTTGATGACGCCGTGCATGAAAGCGGGCGCGGGGGCATCCCCCAATTCCTCAAGACCTGGGATCGGATTGCCGTAGGGGGACTCGGTCGGATGCCCGAGAATCTCGAGAAGCTTGCGCTCAACTTGCTCGCTCATGACGTGTTCCCACCGGCACGCCTCGTCGTGCACGAATGCCCAATCGAGCCCGATGACGTCGGCGAGAAGTCGCTCCGCGAGGCGGTGCTTGCGCATGACGTGCACGGCGCGACTGCGGCCCGCCGCGGTGAGTTCGAGGTGCCGATCACCCTCGACGCTCACGAGTCCGTCGCGCTCCATGCGGCCGATCGTTTGCGACACCGTGGGGCCCGAGTGACCGAGCCGCTCCGAGATGCGCGCGCGCAGCGGAACGATGTGCTCCTCCTCAAGGTCGAGGATGGTGCGCAAGTACATCTCAGTGGTGTCGACGAGGTCCGTCATGAAGGTAAGCCTAACCGGGCGGCAACCCTAGAATTGCATGCATGCCGAGCCTGATAATCCCCGCCGACCTGCTTCCTGCCGACGGACGATTTGGCTGCGGCCCCTCCAAAGTGCGACCCGAACAGCTTGCCCACTTGGCTGCAAACTCGGGCCTCCTCGGCACGTCACACCGGCAAGCGCCCGTGAAAGACCTGGTCGGTCGCGTGCGCGCTGGCCTCGGCTCGTTGTTCCGCATCCCCGACGGCTACGAAGTTGTTCTCGGTAACGGCGGGTCGACGGCGTTTTGGGATGCCGCGGCTTTCGGCCTCATCGAAAACCGCAGCTCGCACTTGACGTTCGGCGAGTTCGGCGCCAAGTTCGCGTCGGCAGCCGCCGCACCCTTTCTTGAGGCGCCCCACGTCATTACGGCTGCGGCCGGGTCTCGTGCTGAGGTCGAACTCGTCGAAGGAGTCGACGTGTACGCGTGGCCGCAGAACGAGACATCCACTGGAGTAATGGCTCCCGTCGCGCGCGTCGCCGCACCGGGCGCACTCACGGTCATCGACGCAACCTCGGCGGCTGGCGGCATCGACTTCGAGGCTGCGGAAGCGGATGTCTACTACTTCGCCCCCCAGAAAAACTTCGCCTCCGACGGCGGGCTCTGGTTGAGCTTGTTCTCGCCCGCTGCGGTCGAGCGGGTCGAGCGCATCGCGGCGTCTGGCCGCTACATCCCGGAGTTCCTCTCCCTCAAGAACGCGCTCGACAACTCGCGCCTCAACCAAACGCTCAACACCCCCGCGCTCGCGACCCTGTTGTTGCTCGAGAACCAGATCGACTGGATCAACGGCAACGGCGGACTGAAGTGGGCCTCGGCTCGCACCCTCGAATCGTCTGCTGCGCTCTATGAGTGGGCGGATGCCTCGGCCTACGCGACTCCGTTCGTGACCGAAGCCGCGCACCGCTCGCAAGTCGTGGTCACGATCGACTTCGCCGAGTCCATCGACGCCGCCGCTGTCGCGGCTGTGTTGCGCGAGAACGGAATCGTCGACACCGACCCCTACCGCAAGCTCGGCCGCAACCAGTTGCGCGTCGCCACGTTCGTGGCCGTCGAGCCGTCCGACGTACGCGCCCTCATCGCGAGCATCGAGTGGGTCGTGGAGCGGTTGGGGCGTTAGTTGTGACCGAGGCGGCATAGCCGCCTCGGCGCTGGCGTCGCAGAATCGCCATGCGATTCTCATAGCTCCAGCGCTCCGACGTTGCGGAGGACGACACGCGCACGCGCAACCACCGCCCGCGCGGCTTGCGGCGCGGCGTCCTCTGGAACCTGCGCGCCAGCTGCCGCGTCAGCTCCGCGCACGGCCCCTTGTACCAAATGAAGGATCGCGCGCCGGTTTCGGCCCGCAATCGTAGGAGACCTGTGGCTCAGCTGTGCCTGTTCCTTCATTTGGCACAAGAACGGGCACGCGCGCGGGCGCCAACCCTCAGCGGCACAGCCGCCTCGGCGCTGGCGTCGCAGAATCGCCATGCGATTCTCATAGCTCCAGCGCGCTAGCCTGTAGCCGTGCGATTGTGGCTGAAAGACTCAGAGCGGCGGCCCGACCCTGCGCCCGTCAAGACGGATGATCGTAAGGCCATGCTCGTCGGGCTCGCTCTGTGGACCGTTGGTCTCGTGATTGTGCTCTTGTTCGGGGCTCAGTTAGCGGCTAGCGGCCCGGTGCTGTGGACGTGCGTCGCAGGTCTAGCGCTCGGCGCCATCGGGCTCGTGTATACGCACTATAGGCAAAAGAACTAAAGCTCGTCGTCGCCCGACTCGTCGAGGTCGTCAATGTCGACTCCGTCGAGGTCCCCGCCGTGAAGTAAGTGCTCGTCGTCGTCATCATCGCCGTCGTCGAGGTCGTCGTCTTCGTCGTCGGGCTCGTCGTCGGCGACATCCACTTCATCGTCATCATCGTCGGTGTCGCTATCGACGGCTTCCGCATCGAGGGCTTCTTGCGCGGCCTTGTATTCGGCGAGTCGATCAGACCACGGCACCCAGTCGGGCGAGAGCAACGCTCCGTCGCCGGGCATGAGTTCGGCTTCGAGCACCGTCGGTTCGGTGCCTTCGACTTGCGCTATCGACACCGTCCAACGCCACGAGGGGTAGCCGGGCATCGCCGAGGCAAAGAGCACCGACGTCACGCCATCGCCCTCATCGACCGAACCGATGCACACACCGATGGTCGCGGCGGTAGTGATCTCGAGAAGCGCGCCCCTCGCGAGGCTCTCGAACTTCTCGGAAACCTTAGGCATCCAACTCGTCCGCGACCTTGCGCAGCATGGCGGCGATCTTCGAGGAGTGCGCCTTGTCGGGGTAGCGACCCCGCTTGAGCCCGGAGCCGATGCCGTCCATGAGCTTCACCAGATCTTCGATGATGACGGCCATGTCGTCTGCTGGTTTGCGATTGAGCTTCGCGAGCGAAGGCGGCGCCTCGAGCACACGCACCGAGAGCGCTTGAGCACCCTTCTTGCCGTCGGCAATGCCGAACTCGAGCTTCGTACCGGCCTTGACACCTGTGGTGCCGGCGGGCAGCGCGGACGCGTGAAGAAAGACTTCCTGGCCGTCATCAGAGCTGATGAAGCCGAAGCCTTTCTCGTCGTCGTAGAACTTGACCTTGCCGGTGGGCATCGCGGTACTCCTTATTGCTTGAACGTCAACTCTAGAGGACTTGCGACTGGCGTATCCTTGACGAGTGACAAATGACACTCCCATCTCTGACCACCGCACCGAGCGAATACTCGCCTTCATGGTCGCGTCAGCGGTTGGGCTCTCGATCATTTGCTTCATCTTGATCATCGTCGGCAGCGGTGCGGGCTGGGACTTCAGCCAATCGCCTCTCTCCATCATCTTCGTTCTGCCCGCGATCGGGCTCCCGCTCGGCCTCCTACTGATGATCGCCCTCATCGTTGTGAGCGGCATTCGCCGGGGTCGTGAATCGAAGGATGCCGGCCGCTAACGACGCCGCGCTGCTTCTGTCGGAGCAGCTACGGTCTTTGCCCGATGGCGAACTCGCCGACGTTCTCAACGCTCGCGAGATTCGCTCGGCGGGCATCCGCGACTTCTTTGATCTCGCGGAAGCGCTACTCGATCCCGACTCGATTCAGCACGCACTCGGCAGGCTCGATCGGCCGACCCTCGCGACGCTTGCCGCCATTAGCGATCTGGGGTCGGCGAGTGAAGCGGATGCCGCCGCCCACCTCACGGCCCTAGGCGCTCCCGCGAGCGCGCTCTCAGTACACCTCGCCGACGCCGTGCGCCTCGGGCTCGCGACGGTCGTGAGGGGAACCTATGTCGTGCCACCCTCGGTCTCGGCGGCGCTCGAGGCGTGGCCGAACGACGGGCTTCCGGGGCTCGAGCAGCTCACGTCGACGCCCGACCCCGCCGCGCTCGCCCCCGTCAGCACCGCGCACGCTCACCTCACCGATCAGGTCGCGGCCGAGCACGCGTTCACGACGACGACGTCGGTCGCCGAACTCCTCGCCGAACTCGCGCACGAATCCGCTCGGGAACTCGCTCGCGGCGGCGTCGCTTTGCCCGACTCGAAGCGGCTCGCGGCAGCGATGGGCGTCGACCTCGATCGCGTTCCTGGGCTGCTCGAGATCGCGTCGCGCGCGGGACTCACGGCTCTCGACGGTGGTCGGTGGATGCCGACCGACTCGAGCTCCCAGTGGCTCGTCGATTCGTCGAGCGAACGGTGGTCTCTGCTCGCGACGGCGTGGCTCGAGCGATTGCCGATCGACATCCGCACGGTTCTGCGCGAGCGAGCACACGCGACGTGGGGCGACCGCCTCGACGAATACCTCGCGTGGCTCTACCCGGCAGGCGGAGAGTGGATGCGCGACCGAGTGCTCGCGTACACGCGTGATGCCGAGTTGCTCGGCATCACGGCGAACTACGAGCCGAGCTCTCCCGGTGCGGCGCTGCTCTCGGCTGGCGCCGAGCCCGCGGCCGCGCTCATGGCGCAGCTCTTCCCGCCCGAAGTTCACCAGGTCTACGTGCAACCCGACCTTACGATCGTGAGCCCCGGCCCGCTCGCGGCGGCGCTCGATGCGCGGCTGCGCACGATGGCCGACGCGGAGGGTCGCGCTCTCGCGTGCACTTACCGAGTGTCCACCGCGAGCGTGTATCGCGCGATGGCCGCTGGTGAGACCGCGGAGTCGATGAGGGAGTTTCTCGACGGGATCTCGCTCACGGGCATCCCACAGCCGCTTGATTATCTGCTCGACGAAGCGAGCGCGCGCTACGGGCTGGTGCGCGTGGGCGCCCTCGATGGCGGGCGGAGTTACATTCGCTCGACGGATGCCACGCTCTTGCGCACCCTGGCGATAGACCACAGCATTTCGGCACTCGGGCTGTCGCGCTCGGGTGACGCGCTCGAAACTCGGTTCGGGCTCGAGGTCGCGTTTTGGAGTCTGAGAGACGCGCGGTATCCCGTCGCTGCCGAGAATGCCGCGGGCGAGGTCATCGTGTTGCAACGTCGGCAATCCGATCGATCCAGTGTTCCTCCCGTAGTGGATGCCACGGCCGCGCTCATCGAGCGATTGCGGCTCGGCAGCTCGGCCGATCCGGGCGTGACGGGCAAAGCGTGGCTCTCGCGCCAACTTGACGTCGCGATCAAGTCGAAGGCCGCCCTTACCGTGACGGTGCAGATGCCCGACGGGAGCGCCATCGACTACGTGCTCGAGCCGTCATCGGTCGCGGGGGGACGCTTGCGCGCCCTCGACCGCAACTCCGATATCGAGCGCACGCTGCCGCTCGCGAGCATCACGGCGGTCGCGCCCGCCTAGGCTGTAAGGATGCCCACGAACGGTCCCCTCATCGTGCAGAGCGATCGCACCGTGCTGCTTGAGGTCGGGCATCCGGACGCAACGGATGCCCGCCACGACCTCGCCGTGTTCGCCGAACTCGAGCGAGCCCCCGAGCACATCCACACGTATCGCATCACGCGCCTGGGGCTCTGGAACGCGCGCGCCGCTGGCCACACCGCCGAGCAAATGCTTGAGACGCTCGAGCGGTACTCGAAGTTCGCTATTCCCCAATCGGTCATCGTCGACTTGACCGAGACGGTCGGTCGCTACGGCCGACTGACGATTGAGCGAGCGGATGACGGCGCACTCACTCTCACGGCAACCGATGCAGCGGTGCTGCGCGAAGTCACGCGAGCGCGCAAAGTTGCCGCGCTGCTCTTCGAGAAGCGCGGGGAGCACACGTACGTCGTGCAAGCGTGGGCTCGAGGGCAGCTCAAGCAGGAGCTCCTGAAACTCGGGTGGCCCGCCGAAGACCTCGCGGGCTACACGCCTGGCACCCCGCACGACATCGACCTGGCCTCCGACGACTGGCACCTCAGGCCCTACCAACAGCACGCGATCGACAACTTCACGGCGCACGGCTCGGGTGTCGTCGTGCTTCCGTGCGGCGCCGGCAAGACGCTCGTGGGCCTCGGCGCGATGGCCGCGGGAAACACGACGACGCTCATCCTCGTCACAAATACGGTCTCGGCACGACAGTGGAAGTCCGAGCTCTTGCGCCGCACGACTCTCACTGAAGACGAGATCGGCGAGTACTCGGGACAAGTGAAGCAAGTGCGCCCCGTCACGGTCGCGACGTACCAAATTCTGACCGCCAAGCGCAAAGGTGAATACGCGCACCTTGCTCTGCTGGATGCTCTCGACTGGGGCCTCGTCATCTACGACGAAGTGCACCTGCTGCCGGCACCCGTGTTCAAGCTCACTGCGGAGCTGCAAGCCCGCCGCCGCCTCGGCCTCACCGCGACACTCGTGCGCGAAGACGGTCGCGAGGGCGACGTGTTCTCGCTCATCGGCCCCAAGCGCTTCGATGCTCCGTGGAAGGAGATCGAGGCTCAAGGGTTCATCTCACCCGCGTCGTGCTTCGAAGTGCGCATCGACTTGCCAGAGTCCGAGCGGCTCGAGTACGCGGCATCCGCTGACGATGAGCGTTATCGCCTCGCTGCGACGGCACCCGCGAAGCTCGGCGTCGTGCGAGCGCTCGTTGCTAAGCATGCTGGCGAGCGGATTCTCGTGATCGGCCAATACCTCGACCAAATCGATCAGCTCGCCGAAGCGCTCGGCGCGCCAAAGCTCACGGGTGCGACATCCATCGACGAACGCGAACGGCTGTACCAGGAGTTTCGCGACGGTGTGACGAAAGTACTCGTCGTCTCGAAGGTCGCGAACTTCTCTGTCGACCTGCCCGAGGCGACCGTCGCGATTCAGGTCTCGGGCTCTTTCGGTTCGCGGCAAGAGGAGGCGCAGCGGCTCGGCCGGCTCTTGCGGCCGAAGGAGAGCGGACTCCCCGCGAACTTCTACACGCTCGTCGCGCGCGACACCGTCGATCAGGACTTCGCGCAAAACCGGCAGCGATTTCTCGCCGAGCAGGGCTACAGCTACACGATCCTCGACGCGGACGGGCTTTAGGGGCTCAGCGTCGGCCCGCCACGCGCAGCCGCTGCCGCCTGCTTTTCGCCGAGTCTCCACCTGTGGCGGTTTGCCGCCGACCCCTGCCCGCCACAGCTGGAGGCTCGGCGATCGTTTGGGCGGCTACATTTCGTCGAGCCTCCAGTAATGGCGGGTTGCCGGCGCCTTGTGCCCGCCACAGGTGGAGGCTCGGCGATCGCTCGGGCGCGCGCGGGCAGTTACGGGCGCCACCCGCGCGCCAGCAGCGCGTTTCGCACCGTCGCAGCAACGTGCGCCTCGCGCGGCAGATGCGTCTTGTTGAAGCGGATGACCCGCCAATCGTCAGCCATCACACCCTCGAGGCGGTCGATGTCGTGGTGCACTTGTTCGGCGTTGCCGAAGTGGTATTCACCGTCGTACTCGATAAGGATTCGATACTCGGGGTAGGCGAGATCACCGAGCGCGAGAAACTCGCCAGCGCTGTTGACGATCACGAAGTTCACGATCGGCTCGGGCAATCCGGCCCGCGCGAGCATGAGTCGAATGAGACCCTCGGGCGGCGAGTCGGTCCCCGGCCTCACGAGGGCGAGAGCCGCCGCAAGCTTGCGAACGCCCCGATGCCCTCGGAACGCCGCGACGGCCTCCCCCAATTCGCCCATTGTCGCGAGCGGGTTTTTGCGGCGCACGAGCGCATCGCCGAGCAATACGAGATCCTCGATCGAGACCGATGACGCGAGCGCGCACCACGTATCGATCGGATGCGACATCCGCAAACCATCGACTTCGACAATTCGCACGCGGGGCTGCGCAACGTGCCCACGCACGCCGCGCATGCGGGGTTCGCGGCTCCCTGTCGATGTGACGTGGATGCTCGGATGCGCCCCGAGGCGGGTAGGCACCGGCAGGCCGTGGAGCAGCGCGGCGGTGGCATGGCTGAAGTACTGGCTCGCGGTCATCCGGACGGCGTAGGCCTCGCACCGAGTCAGCACGGACTGCGGCTCATGCGGCGCACGCACGCCGCGAAACGGCCGGTTGAGGTCGCTCGCTCGAGTACGCGACCGGCTCACACCGGCGGCGCGAGCCTCGTCGACGTGAAAGGCGCGACCTTCGAGGTGGGCGGGTAGCGGCGCGGTTCGTCCCATGCCGGAAGGATGCCCGACCCGAGTCCCTCGCCGCCGAATCCCTCCACAGCCCGGGCCGCGCGCGGCGGAAACTCCGCCGAGCCTCCAGTTGTGGCGGGTTGTCGGCGGGCGG
>JANOOQ010000299.1:0-1656 GCA_031421515.1 Leifsonia sp. | reverse complement strand
CCTCGCACGACAACGATCGAGCGGAACAAGTCCTCGACCTTGGCGGCCGCTTCCGGATTCGATGCAGCGTTCCCCGCAATCACGCCTCGCAAGAACCACCGAGGACCGTCGACGCCAATGAACCGTGCGAGCTTGGGAGGTGCGCCCGCAACGGGAATTTCGGCGAGCAGTTCGGGGCCAAATGCGCCGACCGCGGGGCGAATCGTGCCGCCTTGCTTGTTGATTTGCTCGACGATCTGAGCGCGAATCTCGTGCCACAGGCCGCTCGAGCGTGGGGCGGCAAAAGGCTGCACTTGAAGCGTCGAACCGGCATAGTCGAGGGCGACCGCGACGACGCGTTTGCTGCCCTCCTCGACTTCAAGGCGCAACTGCAGATCGGGACGCGGCAGAATCTTGACTCCCCCGAGGTCAACGTACGGTCGCACGGCGTTGGCTTCGCTCTCATCGAGCGGCCCCGCTGTCGCGCGATCCGCGGGAGCCGACTTGGGCTGCTCCGCACGAGCGGAACCTTCTTGTGTGTCGCTCACGACGTGGCTCCTTCTGACTGGGTTTCCCCTGATTGCGACGCGGGCGATTGCACACCGGTCGATCCAAACCCTGACTCGCCACGATGACTGCCCGGTAGCGAGGTCACGGGCACGAAGCGGGCGCGCGACACGGGCATGACGATGAGTTGAGCGATGCGGTCCCCCACTGCTATCGAGAATGGATGCTCGGAGTCGGTGTTCAACACCGTCACCCTGATCTCACCGCGATAGCCAGCATCCACTGTTCCCGGGCTATTGACGATCGTGATGCCATGTTTCGCGGCGAGGCCACTGCGCGGCACGACGAAACCGACGTACCCATCGGGAAGAGCGACCGAGACTCCCGTGCCGACGGTCACGCGACCACCGGGAGCAAGCTCGACTGACTCGGCCGCGCTCAAGTCTGCGCCGGCGTCTCCCGGATGCGCATATGCGGGCACGTTCACGCTCGAAATGAGTACATTCACGTTGTCGGCCACGTCACGAGGGTAGTGCAGAACGCTGTGCCTCCAGAAAGTCTGATCGAATAGGGGCATGACGATTTACCGCGAGAGACTTTGGCCCGCCGTGTGGCTCTTCCTCAGCACGGCACTTGTGATTCCCGCGAGCCTCCTCGTGTTTTTACCGATCAACGAGACGGTTGGAATGGTCGTTGCCGCAGTGCTTTATCTGGGTTGTGTCGGGCTCTTGCTCATCGCTGCGCCCGCAGTCGAAGTCACCTCGACCGAGTTCGTCGCGGGTAAGGCGCGCGTGCCGCTCGAACTCGTCGCGAGCGCCGCTGGATTCGTCGGCTCGGAAGCGAGTGCTGAGCGAGGTCAACGGCTCGACGCTCGTGCGTGGCTCTTGATCCGCGGGTGGATCGACCCCGTGGTTCGCGTCGAGCTAAACGACCCTAACGATCCCGTGCCTTATTGGCTCGTCTCGACTCGGCGTCCCGACGACCTCATTGAGGCGCTCGACGCGGCTAAAAAGCGCAGGAACTAAGAGGCGCACTCTAGGCAAATAGACCCGAGCTTCGTTTCGTGGTCAATCTGCGAACGGTGCTTCACGAGAAAACAATTCACGCACGTGAATTCGTCGGCTTGAGGCGGCAATACAACCACGTCTAGGTCGAGGTCGGACAGATCGG
>JANOOQ010000298.1:0-3928 GCA_031421515.1 Leifsonia sp. | reverse complement strand
TCGCATTCGGGAGCCAGTGAGATGGGGTCGAAGCGCGCCGCGATGGTGCGCAACTGGGCCAGCGGAAGCTGCCCCGTAAGCATCAGCATGGTCATTTATCCGGTAATGGCGGGCAGCTTCAGGCCGTGCTCCTGTGCGCATTGCAATGCGAGCTCGTAGCCGGCATCGGCGTGGCGCATGACGCCGGTGGCGGGGTCGTTCCACAGCACGTTGTTCAGGCGGCGGGCGGCGTCATCGGTGCCGTCGGCGACGATGACCATGCCGGAATGCTGCGAAAACCCCATGCCGACGCCGCCGCCGTGATGCAGGCTTACCCACGTGGCGCCTGACGCGGTGTTCAGCAGGGCGTTCAGCAAGGGCCAGTCGGAGACTGCATCGGAGCCGTCTTTCATGGCTTCCGTCTCGCGGTAGGGGCTCGCGACAGATCCAGAGTCGAGGTGATCGCGCCCAATCACGAGGGGCGCTGCGAGTTCGCCCGACGCCACCATGTCGTTGAACTTGAGCCCGGCCTTGTCGCGTTCTCCATAACCGAGCCAGCAAATGCGCGCGGGCAAGCCTTGAAAGTGCACTCGCTTCTGCGCCATCGGAATCCAGCGCTGCAGCGACTCGTTTTCGGGGAAGAGCTCGAGCACGGCCTTGTCGGTCTTGGCGATGTCACTCGCTTCGCCGCTCAGCGCCGCCCAGCGGAACGGGCCCTTGCCCTCGGCAAACAGCGGACGAATGTAGGCGGGCACGAACCCGAGAAAAGCGAACGCATCAGCGTAACCGGCGGCCTTTGCCTCCGTGCGGATGTTGTTGCCGTAATCGAAGACCTCAGCGCCCGCCGACTGAAACCCGACCATCGCCTCGACGTGCACGGCCATGCTCTCTCGTGCTCGCTGGGCGAAGTCCTTTTTCTCTCGCTCGCGAGCCCAATCGTCGAACTCGACACCGAGCGGCAAATACGCAAGCGGGTCGTGCGCGCTCGTCTGGTCCGTGACGATGTCGATTTCCGCGCCCATCGCCAGTAGTTCGGGAACGACGGATGCCGCATTGCCGAGCACTCCGATAGAGAGCGGCTTGCGGGCATCCCGAGCCGCATACGCAAGCTCGAGCGCATGCTGGGGGGATTTCGCGAGAACATTGAGGTACGCGTGGTCGATGCGCCGCGCGATGCGGGACGCATCCACGTCGATGCAAATCGCGACACCATCATTCATGGTTACCGCGAGAGGCTGGGCGCCGCCCATGCCGCCGAGTCCCGCCGTGAGCGTGATCGTGCCAGCGAGAGTGCCGTTGAATCGTTTGGCGGCCACCGCGGCGAACGTCTCGTACGTGCCTTGCAGGATTCCTTGCGTGCCGATGTAGATCCACGAGCCCGCGGTCATTTGCCCGTACATCGTGAGGCCCAATTGTTCGAGACGACGGAACTCGTCCCAATTGGCCCAATCGGGCACGAGGTTCGAGTTCGCGAGGAGCACGCGCGGCGCCCATTCGTGCGTCTGCATGATGCCGACGGGCTTGCCAGACTGCACGAGCAGTGTCTCATCGCCCTTGAGCGTTTCGAGAGAGCGGACAATCGCGTGATAGCTCGGCCAATCGCGAGCGGCCTTGCCCGTGCCGCCGTAGACGACGAGCTCGTCGGGGTGCTCGGCAACCTCTGGATCGAGGTTGTTCTGCAGCATGCGCAATGCGCCTTCTTGTTGCCAACCCAAGGTGTGAAGGGTGGAACCTCTGTGTGCCGTGATCATGGGGCGTCCTTTTCGTTGGGGTGGTTTCGATACGCGGCCTCGCCGCTACTCAACCCGCTGGCGGCCAAAAGCTCCCCAGACACGACGAGCTCGACGGCCGCTGCGATGTCGGGCGCGAGATACCGGTCTGGGCCTGGGCCCGGCACGCTGCGCCGCAATGACTCGATGACTCGCGCGGAAACCGGGGCGGGGGCATCCCCCCTCATCTCAATGCCGCGTGCCGACGTCATGAGCTCGATCGCGAGCACGCGCTGCAAGCCGTCGATTGCGCGCCGCAACTTGCGAGCCGCGCTCCAGCCCATCGAGACGTGGTCCTCTTGCATCGCGCTCGTGGGAATCGAGTCGACGGATGCCGGCGCCGCGAGTCGCTTCAACTCGCTCACAATTGCCGCCTGGGTGTACTGCGCGATCATGTGACCCGAGTCGACGCCCGGGTCGTGAGCGAGGAACGGATTGAGTCCGCCATTGCGGGTCTTGTCGAGAAAGCGGTCGGTGCGGCGTTCGCTCATGCTCGCGACGTCTGCGATGACGATCGCGAGAAAGTCGAGCACGTAGCCGATTGGCGCGCCGTGAAAGTTTCCGTTCGACTCGACGCGCCCGTCGATCGTAACGACGGGGTTATCGATAGCGCTCGCGAGTTCGCGCCCGGCGACGACTCGCGCGTGAGCGAGGGTGTCTCGGGCCGCGCCATGCACCTGAGGCGCGCAGCGGAGTGAATACGCGTCTTGCACGCGCGTGAAACCGTTCGAGCGATGTGCGGCAATCGCGCCCGAGCCCTCGAGCACGGTGCGCATGTTGGCGGCCGATTGAGCCTGTCCAGGATGCGGCCGCAGCGCTTGAAGGTCGGCCGCGAAGACCGCGTCGGTTCCGGCTAGGCCCTCGACGCTCATCGCGGCGGAGAGGTCGGCGGTGTTGAGGAGCCCTTCGAGGTCGCCGATCGCTAGGCAAAGCATTCCGAGCATCCCGTCGGTGCCATTGATGAGCGCGAGACCCTCCTTCTCGCGCAGCACGACGGGTTCGATGCCCGCTGCCGCGAGAGCGTCACTCGCCGTCATGGACTGGCCGTCGACGCGAACGTCGCCTTCGCCCATCGCGGCCAACGCACAGTGCGCGAGGGGCGCTAGGTCGCCCGAACAACCGAGGCTTCCGTACTCGCCAATCATGGGCGTGATGTCGGCGTTGAGCATTGCGGCATAGGTCTGCGCGAGCAGCGGGCGCACTCCCGTTCGGCCCGTCGCCATCGTCGAGAGTCGAAGCATCATGGTGCCGCGCGCCACTTCGCGCTCGACCTCAAGCCCCGAACTCGCGGCGTGACTGCGCACGAGAGAGCGCTGCAATTGGATGCGCTGATCGATCGGAATGTGCTTGCTAGCTAGAGCACCGAAGCCCGTCGAGATTCCGTAGTGCGGTTGGGGGTCTTCAGCAAGTGCCTCGATCACTTCGCGCGACGCCGCCATCGCGGCGAGCGACTCCTCGGCCACGACGACGCGAGCCCCGAGCCTCGCGACCGCGATCACTTGCTCGACCGTCACGGGCCCGACATCGATAATCACTTCGCTCATGAAAGCCCATTGAACGCGCACTACCCGTGCCGCGCTATGGGTCCTCGCGGTATCGTGTATGAGATATCAGACAGGAACGATGGATGTCACGAATCCCCGCAGCTCGCAACACGCTCGCCGTGATGCGCTACCTCGCCGCCCGAAGTGGCCCGGTGCGGGCATCCACCCTCGCTCGAGACCTCGGCATGCCGCGCTCGTCGGTGTACCAGCTCGTTCGCGTCATGATGGAAGAAGGCTTCGTCGTGCACTACCCCGAAGACCGGGCGTACGGCCTCAGTGCCCTCGTGGTCGAGATCGGTTCAGCGTCGCTACAGACCGAGCGGCTCGGACGGCTCGCGCAGCCACTCATGGAGCGCCTCGTCGCCGAGTCTCCCGTGCCCGTCGTCGCTCACCTCGCGATCCTCACGGGTGCCGACGTTACGTACGTCGGCAAAGTGCAAGGTGCTCGAGCGCCCACGACCGTCTCATCGATCGGAGTGCGACTTCCTGCCCACCTCACGGCTACAGGCCGAGCGATGCTCGCGCAGCTTCCCGCGGGCCAAGTGCGCGCGCTCTACCCCGCGCGCGATTCCCTCATTCGTCGCGTCGGTCCGGGGCCGTCGACTCTCGCCGAGCTCGACCACATGCTTCTCGCTC
>JANOOQ010000297.1:0-2045 GCA_031421515.1 Leifsonia sp. | reverse complement strand
CTCGCTGGGGATGCTGGCCATCGGCGTTGGGGGGATCGAGGTGGCTCTCGCGATCGCGGGTGAACCGCTGTATATCAGAATGCCCGAAATCTGGGGCGTGCGACTCACCGGGCAGTTGCCGCCGTGGACCAGTGCGAAGGATGTCATTTTGGAGATGCTGCGCCGACATGGTGTGAAGGGAGGCGTCAATCGGATCATCGAGTACTACGGACCTGGCCTATCGACCCTTACCGCCATGGACCGGCATGTGATTGCCAATATGGGCGCCGAATTGGGGGCAACAACCACGGTGTTCCCGGCCGACGAGCAAGTGAATTCCTTCCTTCGCGCAGAACAGCGTGAAGGTGACTTCGCCGAACTCCTTGCTGATGCGGGTGCCGGCTACGACTTCACCGAGGAGATTGACCTGTCCACGATAGTGCCGCTCATCGCGCTGCCCAGTTCGCCGAGCAACGTCGTGCCGGTGCGGGAAGTCGCCGGTCGACCGGTTGCGCAGGTCGTGATCGGGTCATCGGCCAATCCAGGGCTGCGCGACTTCGCGATCGTCGCCGCAATTGTGAAGGGACGCCAGTCATATCCGGGCGTATCCTTCGACGTCAACCCCAGCTCCCGGCAGATTCTTCAAGACCTAACCCGGATGGGAGCCACCCTGGACTTGATCAGCGCGGGTGCCCGGCTGCACCAGTCGGGCTGCATGGGCTGCATCGGTATGGGCCAAGCCCCGGCGAACGGGCGCAACAGCCTGCGCACGATGCCGCGCAACTTTCCGGGCCGCTCAGGTACGCAGGAAGACTCCGTCTACCTGTGCTCGCCTGAGACGGCAGCGGCGGCGGTACTCACCGGGATGATCACCGACCCTCGCGACTTGGAAGAGCTGTTCAACCTGGACTACCCCGCGCCCCAACTGCCCGCAACGTCGAGCGTGAATCTGGCCATGCTGGAGGGGCCGTTGCCTGCGGAAGTGGCCGCTCAAGTGGAGCTGGTTAAAGGCGAAAACATCTCCTCGTTGCCGGTCTTTACAGCCCTCGCCGATCGCATTGAGGCGCCGGTCATCCTGGTGGTGGGCGACGACATTTCGACGGATGAGATTCTGCCAGCTGGCGCGCGGGTGTTGCCCTACCGCAGCAACATCCCGAAGCTTGCCGAATTCACCTTCGACCAGATCGATGAAACCTACCCGACTCGCGCCGCCGAAACCCGTGACGGATCTGGCCACATTGTGGTCGCCGGCGCCAACTATGGGCAAGGGTCCTCGCGAGAACACGCCGCGATCACTCCCCGCTTCCTCGGATTGCGCGCGGTTCTGGCCGTTTCGTTTGCGCGCATCCACTGGCAAAACCTTGCCAATTTTGGTGTGCTCGCTGTCGAGTTCGCGGATGCGGCCGATCACGACCGCATCCAGCGGGATGATGTGCTGGTCCTGGCCGGCATCCGCGAAGCCCTCGTCGCCGGAACCGAAATTACCGTCCACAATAAAACTCGCGATGAGGATTATGCCGCACGGCATCGCCTCTCGACGCGGCAGGTCGACATGCTTCTCGCGGGCGGGCTCATCCCCTGGCTGCAGGAACGAAGAGCCGGTGAGACCAGCGAGCGAGACTGAGTGGGCCGTCAGGACGCCGGTCGCGCTCGCCCTGTTCGCAGTGACATCACTGAAACAGAACTACCTCCGCACCGAACCGAGTCGTGGTAGGCGAGGAACAGTAGCTGAGGCGCCCGCATCCGGCGGTACGATTACCACCTGCCTAGCAGGGATGACACGGTCAGAGGCACGCACGAGAAGTTCGGCTAGGGGATCAGTGCCCCGCTTGATGACCGCGAGTGCGACCGGCCCTAATTCGAAGTGGCGGGCAATCGAGGTCACCCGGCCAACAGTGCTTAGCTCGCCGACGGCGTTGTCGTTGTTGTTCAGCACCACAACCTCGTCCCCGCGTGTCGGCAGTCCAGTATCGGGTCCGTCCAGGTAGAGCATGACAAGTCGGCGTGGTGGATGGCCGAGATTGTGAACCTTGGCCACCGTCTCCTGGCCGCGGTAACAGCCCTTG
>JANOOQ010000296.1:0-19618 GCA_031421515.1 Leifsonia sp. | reverse complement strand
AAGGCCAATACGAATTTCCTCGAGTTGCAACGTGAGCTGTCGGACATCGAGTCCAACGAGGCCTACTATGCGGCCATCAAAGACCAACTTCAGATTGGCCAATTCACGGGCGCCGACACCGCGTGTCTAACGGACTGGATGGTCGCCCGCCTCATCCGCCTCGGGTACTTGCAAGAGCTCGACGGCGCGAACATCCCGAACAAGAAGAACCTCGCGCCCGCGCTGCTGAACCCAGACTTTGACCCTGGCCGCTCGATGTCGCTCCCATGGCAAAATAACTTCACGGGAATTGCCTGGAATCAAGACGAGGTCCCCGGTGGTCTGCAGTCGGTCGACGACTTGTGGCGTCCAGAACTTGAAGGCACGGTCGTACTCATCGACGAGCTTCGAGACACGGTCGGACTGCTCATGCTCAACAATCTCGTCGATATTGCCTCGACCGAGTGGGGCGAGACAGAGTTCCTTGAGGCCGTCGACATCATTGATGCCAAGGTGAAGGCGAAACACATCCTCGGCTTCAAGAACCGGCTCAACTACGTCGCCGAGTTCAGGTCGGGGCGTGCGCTCGCCGGTATCGCGTACTCGAGCGACATCACGCTTCTCAACGTCGAGGCGGGATACGAGAAGTTCAAGTTCTATTTGCCCGCCTCGGGCGGTTTGCTGTGGGGCGATAGCTTCGTGGTTCCACTCGGCGCGACTCACAAAGCCAATGCCGAAGAGCTCATGAACTTCTACTACCAGCCGGATGTCGCGGCCGCAGTTGCCGCCGCCGTACGGTGCGTAACGCCCGTCGTGGGCGCTCGCAAGGTCGCTGGGTTCAAGTACCCGGAGATTGCTGCTGACCCGCTCGTGTTCCCGGACGACGAGACGCTCGAGCGAGCGCGCACGTTCCGCGAGTTGACGGCAATCGAGTCACAGACCTATCAGGCAGCGTTCGAACGCGCCAAGGGCGACTAGCGCGAGCTAGGCGTCGAGGGTTGCGCGAAGTGCGCCAACGCGCATTCCCGCGCCGAGCACTTCGTCGGTAGTGCGCGCGACGATACTCTCGGCGAGCGAGCGATCGATCGCGCGAGCGTCTGCCAGTAGCGCTAAGCCAACGGGAATCGTGGCACGCGCTGAGCCGTCGAGTACCTTGACTGCGACAGCAGTGCCGTCGGGCGTGCTCGCGACAAACACGCCCTCGACCCCGCTCTTGGCGATGAGACCGAGTTCGTCGATGAGAATCGCGATTGCCGCGTCGTCTATCGCCCAGCCGTTACCGCGAATTGCCGAGGCGAGCCTCGCCGCGAGTGGGTCCGACTCTTGCGTGGCACCCGAGATTCGACCGACCGCGGTTGCGAGACCGCGGAGGGTCACGGCGAACACGGGCGCGCCGCATCCATCGATTCCGGCGTGCTCAACCGGTTCGCCCGTGTAGGTCTCGACGGTCGATCGAATGAGCTGTTGCAGCGGATGCCCGGCCTCAAGGTAGCTCTCGACGGGCCACCCGTTCACGACGCACGCCAGCAGAAACGCCGCGTGCTTGCCGGAACACGTCATGGCAAGACGAGTCGGTCGCGTGGCCGACGCTTTCGCCGCGCTGTCGATGGGCCAATCGGCGGGGCACTGAAGTGCGCCCTCGTCGAGACCGGCTCGAGCGAGAAGCGCTTCGACGATCGCGACGTGGCGCGGCGTACCTAGATGGCTAGCCGCCGCGAGCACGAGCTGTTCGCCATCGAGTTCGGTTCCCGCATCCAGAAGGGCGATCGCTTGAACCAGCTTGAGCGTCGAGCGAGGGTAGATGAGCGCGGTGACGTCACCGATCGAACGCGCGAGGCTGCCGTCCGGCGCGACGACCGCGGCAGCGCCGAGGTGCCGCGACTCGATGAGTCCTGATCGTTCGATCACTGCGAGTTGGGCTACTCCATGCGTGCTGAGTGCTCTACTCGCGACGCTCGTCACAGTGCCGCGAGCGCCTCGTCGATGACAGACAAAGCATCCTCGAGAAGTACATTGCTGATGGCAAGACTCGGGAGGAATCGCAACACGTTTCCGTAGGTGCCAGCGGTGAGCAACAGCACTCCGCGCTGTGCAGCGAAGGCCGCAATCGCCGTCACTGCCGCAGCATTCGCGTTGTGCGTGCCCGGCTCGACGAGCTCGATCGCGATCATCGCACCGATTCCGCGCACCTCACCGATCACGGGGTACTTCTTCGCCAGCGCTTGCAACCCGGTCTTGAGGACACCCTCGATACGAGTGGCTTCAGCGAGGAGGTTCTGGCTCTCGATCTGCTCGAACACCGCGATTGCCGCGGCCGACGAGATCGGGTTGCCGCCGAAGGTGCCGCCGAGCCCACCGGGCTGAGCTGAGTCCATGATTTCGGCGCGGCCAGTTACGGCGGCGAGCGGTAGACCCCCCGCGATGCCCTTGGCGGAGAGCACCATGTCGGGCACGAGCCCGAAGTGCTCGCTCGCGAAGTACTTGCCCGTTCGAGCCATTCCGCTCTGGATCTCGTCGGCGATGAACACGATGCCGTTGGCCGTGCACCACTCCTGAAGTGCGGGCAAGTAGCCATCGGCAGGAACCATGAAACCGCCCTCGCCCTGAATGGGCTCGACGACGAGACACGCGAGGTCGCTCGCGCCCACGGTCTTCTCGAGGTAGCCGATCGTGCGAGCCGCTGCATCCGCTCCGCTGAGTCCGTCGTGGAACGGGTACGAGCTCGGTGCGCGATAGACATCGCCGGCAAATGGGCCGAATCCTGTGCTGTATGGACTCGCCTTGAAGTTCATGGCCATCGTGAGGTTTGTGCGACCGTGGTAAGCGTGCTCGAGAACAGCGACGCCGTTGCGGCTCGTGTACTTGCGCGCAATCTTCACGGCGTTCTCGACCGCTTCAGCGCCGGCGTTGACGAGAACTGTCTTCTTGGCGAAATCGCCGGGAGTGTGTGCGGCGAGGTACTCGGCGACTCGCACGTATCCCTCGTATGGCGTGACAGTGAAGAGGGTGTGCGTGAGCTTGCCGAGCTGCTCGGTCGCCGCTGCGACTACCGCGTCGTCCGTGTGTCCGATCGTCGTCACGCCGATGCCAGCGCCCAGATCGATGAACTGGTTTCCGTCGACATCGACAACGATCGCGCCGTGCGCACGCTCGATGTAGACCGGGAGGGTAGTCGCTACGCCGAGCGGCACGACCTTGAGGCGGCGCTCGTGCAGTGCTACCGACTTCGGGCCGGGGATTGCCGTGACTATACGACGCTCCTGGGCGATAGTCGCTGAGTCAACAGAGGTCGTGGGCGCGAGAGTGTCAGTCATAATGGATCAAGTTTATCCGCCAATAGTCATTTGTCAGCCGAGATCACAGGGGCACGAGCGTGAACATCGACCATTCTTTCGCCGTACGGGTCGATTGGCGCGGCAACCTGGGCGTCGGAACGGCCGACTACAAGGCATATAGTCGCGATCACGTTGTTTCGGCCGAGGGAAACCCCGATATCGAAGGGTCAAGCGACCGAGCGTTTCGAGGGAGTCCCGAACGATGGAACCCAGAGGAATTGCTCGTCGCGGCACTGAGCCAGTGCCACATGTTGAGCTACCTGCACGTCGCGGCGACGAACGGCATCGTAGTGATCGGATACACCGATGACGCGATCGGAACCATGCGGCAAACCGCAGACGGAGGCGGACACTTCACGTCCGTAACACTGCGACCCGTCGTGACCATCGCGAGCGGTGACCCGGAGCGCGCGCTCAAGCTCCACGCGAAGGCGAGCGAACTGTGTTTCATTTCTTCGTCGGTTAACTTCGAAGTTAAGCACGAACCGACCATCGCAATCGCAGAAGATCCGTAGCCACAGCCGCCGTACACCGCGCGCTCAGAATTTGTGCGAAATAATAGAAGTTCTCCCCGTCTTTAGCTCGGAAGGTGCTTCGTGCGCTCTGCAACGTCCCTCATCGTGATGGCTGGCCTCGTGGCATCCCTCTCCGCTTGCTCGACTGCCATCGACACCGAGGGTTGCGAGGCGACGCCCGCGGGCAGCATCTCGAACTCCGTTAAGGTCGCAGGCGACTTTGGCTCGCGCCCAGAGATAACGGTCGATACCCCGACCGCCGCAACCACGACTGAGCGCACCGTCGTGATCGCGGGCGACGGAGCTGTCGCAGTCACTGGCGATACCGTCAACGTCGACTTCACGCTCATCAACGGAGCGACCGGCGCCGAGGTGACGTCGACCGAATACACGGGGTCATCCGAGACAGCGTTCCCTGTCGACGAGGCAGAGTTTCTCGTCGGAATCGTCAAGACCCTTGAGTGTTCTCGCGTCGGTTCTCGCGTCGTGGGAGTCATCCCTCCCGTCGATTCGTTCGGCAACGAGGGTTCTCCGAGTCTCGGAGTCGGAGCGGGCGAAGACATCATCTTCGTCGTCGACATCGTCTCGATCGCACCACCCGTCGTACCGCCGCTCTCGCGCGCCGAGGGCGAAGCGGTAGCGCCGACGCAAGGATTCCCTACGGTTGTGCTCGCCGAGGATGGCCGCCCAACCGTGACGATCCCTTCTGGGGCACCACCGACTGACCTTCAAATCGCGCAACTCATCCAGGGTGATGGAGAAGTTGTCGTCGCGGGCAACGACGTCGTCGTTCACTACGAGGGCATCAACTGGAACACGGGCGTCATCTTCGACGAGAGCTGGGCTCGAGGTGAACCCGCGACGTTTAACACGGGTGCTGTAATCGCGGGCTTCGCCGCTGCGATTGTCGGCCAGAAGGTTGGCTCTCAAGTCATCGTCATCATCCCGCCGGATCAGGGCTATGGCGAAGCGGGCAGCCCTCCCGACATCGGCGGCACCGACACTCTCGTGTTCGTCGTGGACATCCTGGGCATAGCCTAGGAGCCATGCGCAGGGTCATCATTCTCGGGTCCACGGGATCGATCGGCACTCAAGCGCTCGAGGTGATCGCGGCGAACCCGCACTTATTCGAAGTCGTGGGTCTTGCCGCCGGGAGCAATCGCGATCTCGTCGCACACCAAGCGAGCGAATTCGGTGTCAAGCACGTGGCATTCGGTGCGGATGACGCGACGCAACTAGTGCGCACCGTCGAAGCCGACGTCGTGCTCAACGGCATCACGGGCTCCGTTGGGCTCGGCCCCACGCTCGCGGTTCTCGAAACTGAAGCGACGTTAGCGCTCGCGAACAAAGAGAGCCTCATCGTGGGAGGCGAGCTCGTGACCTCGCGAGCGCGGCCGGGACAAATCGTGCCCGTCGACTCCGAACACTCCGCGATTGCTCAGGCGCTGCGAGCGGGAGCGCAACGGGAGGTCCGTCGACTTGTGCTGACGGCATCCGGTGGTCCGTTTCGTGGCCGAACTCGCGCGTCACTCAAGGCGGTCACGCCGCAAGAAGCCCTCGCGCATCCCACGTGGGACATGGGTCTCGTCGTCACGACGAATTCCGCGACCCTCGTCAACAAGGGCCTCGAGGTCATCGAGGCACACTTGCTGTTCGGGGTCGGATACGACGACATCGATGTGACGGTGCACCCGCAGTCCATCGTGCACTCGATGGTCGAGTTCGTCGACGGATCGACAATCGCTCAAGCGAGCCCGCCCGACATGAGACTGCCCATCTCGCTCGGGCTGGACTGGCCCAATCGCGTCGCGGGAGTGGGCATTCCGCTCGATTGGACGACGGCTAGCGCGTGGACGTTCGAGCCACTCGACGAAGACGTTTTTCCCGCTGTTGCGCTCGCGAAGCGCGTGGGAAAGGCGGGGAGCACGTTTCCCGCGGTATTCAATGCGGCGAACGAGCAAGCAGTGCTCGCCTTCCACGCGGGACGCATCGGCTACCTCGACATTCTCGAAACCGTTGAGAGAGTTGTCGACCTTCACGCCGCGAGCGAGCTAAGTCTCGACGCGGTCTTCGAAGCGGAAACATGGGCGCGCGCCACGGCGGACAGGCTCCTGTCAGCGTAAGCCAGCTATTCTGAGCGACGTGGAAACCGTGCTGCTCTACATCCTGGGCGTTCTCATCATTGTTGTGGGAGTCGCTTTGTCGATCGGGCTGCACGAGCTCGGCCACCTCGTGCCCGCCAAGAAATTCGGGGTTCGGGTCAGCCAATACATGATCGGGTTTGGCCCAACGATCTTCTCGCGCAAGCGCGGCGAAACCGAGTACGGGTTCAAAGCAATTCCGCTCGGTGGCTATATTTCGATGGCTGGGATGTTCCCTCCGCCACGCAAGGGCGCTGCGCCACGCACGGCGACGACTGGGCTCTTCGACACGTTGGTGCAAGACGCCTCGACCGCGCCTAGCCAGACGCTCGTAGACGTCGAGGAGGGTCGCGCGTTCTACGCCCTCCCTGTCTTCAAGCGCATCATCATCATGCTCGGTGGGCCCGTCATGAATCTGCTCATCGCGCTCGTGCTATACACCGTGCTCTTGTGCGGCTTTGGCCTCGCGCAACCGAGCACGACGATCGGCACCGTCTCGGAATGTGTGCTCCCCTCCACGAGCGAACGCCAAGATTGCGAGCCGGGTGACCCTGAGGCCCCGGGCTTCGCGGCTGGGCTCGAGCCCGGCGACAGGATCGCGAGTATCTACGGCGAGCAGATTGAGACGTGGAGCCAAGCGACAGCGATCATCCGGGCATCCGCTGGAGTGGATATCTCGGCCGTCGTAGAGCGCGATTCCGAGCTCGTGACTGTCGTTGTGACTCCACTCTTGACCGAGCGCTACGTGACAGATACCGCTGGCGCAATCGTGGAAGACGCAAATGGAGAACCCGTGACTCAACAGGTCGGGTTCGTCGGCATCGGGCCTGCCAGCGAGACCGTGCGGCAACCGATCACAGCCGTTCTGCCAGCGGTGTGGGACAACACCGTGCGCGTCGCGAACCTCATCTTGCACCTTCCTCAGCGCATGGTCGACGTAGTAAATGCGGCGTTCGGGCCGGAGGAGCGTGACCCCAACGGTCCCATTAGCGTCGTCGGCGTTGGCCGCATTGCGGGTGAGATCACAAGTCTCAACACTGTGCCAGTGGCCGATCGAGCCGCTGCGCTCGTCGGGCTTGTCGCGTCGCTCAATGTCGCGCTGTTCGTTTTCAACCTCATCCCACTTATGCCGCTCGATGGTGGTCATGTAGCGAGCGCTTTGTTCGAGGCGATCCGCAGGTTCTTCGCAAAACTCTTCCGAAAGCACGATCCCGGGCCCGTCGATGCGTCGAAGCTCATCCCGCTCACGCTCGCCGTTGTCGTTGTGCTAGGCGCCATGAGCCTCTTGCTCATCTACGCCGACATCGTCAAGCCGATCTCGATTCTTTAGAGCGCGGATAAGCTAGCACCGTGCCTGCAATCAATCTCGGTATGCCCAAGGCTCCCGAAGTACTTAGCCCGCGTCGCAAGACTCGACAGATCAAGGTCGGGAAGGTGGGCGTCGGGAGCGAATCCCAAGTGAGCGTCCAGTCGATGACGACGACGCAAACCACCAACATCGACGCGACTCTTCAACAAATCGCGGAGCTCACCGCGAGCGGTTGCGACATCGTGCGCGTCGCGGTTCCACATCAGGACGACGCGGATGTCTTGCACATCATTGCCGCGAAGAGCCAGATTCCGGTTATCGCCGACATTCACTTCCAACCTCGCTACGTATTCACGGCGATCGACGCTGGCGTCGGCGCCGTGCGCGTGAACCCCGGCAACATCCGCAAGTTTGACGACCAAGTGGCAGCGATCGCCAAGGCGGCCAATGCCGCGGGCGTGAGTGTGCGTATCGGCGTCAACGCGGGATCACTTGAGCCGAGCATCCTGCAGAAGTATGGGAAGGCGACGGCGGAAGCACTCGTCGAGAGTGCGGTGTGGGAGGCGAGTCTTTTCGAAGAGCACGACTTTCACGACTTCAAGATCTCGGTCAAGCACAACGACCCCATCGTCATGGTCAAGGCGTATCGCCTGCTCGCAGAGCGCGGCGACTGGCCGCTGCACCTCGGTGTGACCGAAGCTGGGCCAGAGTTTCAAGGCACGATCAAGAGCGCGACTGCTTTCGGCATTCTGTTGTCTGAGGGCATCGGTGACACGATCCGAGTCTCGCTCTCAGCGCCTCCCGCGCTCGAAGTCAAGGTCGGGCTTCAAATTCTGCAGTCCCTCAATTTGCGCGAGCGCAAGCTCGAGATCGTGTCGTGCCCGAGTTGTGGGCGCGCTCAAGTCGACGTCTACAAACTCGCAAACGATGTGACCGACGGCCTCGAGGGCATGACGGTTCCGCTTCGCGTCGCCGTCATGGGTTGCGTCGTCAACGGCCCGGGGGAGGCTCGCGAAGCCGACCTCGGTGTCGCGAGCGGAAATGGCCGCGGTCAGATCTTTGTCAAGGGCGAAGTCATCAAGACGGTGCCCGAGGCGGATATCGTCGCCACCCTCATCGAGGAGGCGAACCGCCTCGCGGCCGAGATGCCCCCGGGTACGACGGGGTCGCCGCTCGTCACGACGAGCTAGCGCACGACCCAGTAAACTCGGGCGGGTGTCCACTCGCCTCTCGCAGCTCTTTGTCCGCACCCTTCGTGAAGACCCCGTCGACGCCGAGGTAGCGAGCCATCGCTTGCTCGTGCGCGCTGGCTACATCCGTCGCCAAGCGCCGGGCGTATTCGCGTGGTTGCCGCTCGGGCTCAAGGTGCGCCGCAAGATCGAGAACATCATTCGTGAAGAGCTCGAGAAGTTTGGCGCTCAAGAAGTGCACTTTCCCGCGCTCCTCCCGCGTGAGCCATACGAAGTGACGGGTCGCTGGACCGAGTATGGCGACGGCATCTTTCGGCTGAAGGACCGCAAAGGCGCCGACTACTTACTCGCTCCGACACACGAAGAGGTCTTCACTCTTCTGGTCAAAGACCTGTACTCGAGCTACAAAGATCTGCCACTTTCGCTCTACCAAATCCAGGACAAGTATCGCGACGAAGCTCGCCCGCGAGCCGGCCTCCTTCGCGGCCGCGAGTTCTCTATGAAAGACAGCTACTCGTTCGACGTTTCAGACGCCGGACTCGATGTGAGCTACCAGCAACACCGGGACGCATACGAGCGCATCTTCGAGCGTTTGGGCCTCGAATATGTCATCGTCGCAGCGGATGCCGGCGCAATGGGAGGCTCGAAGAGTGAAGAGTTTCTCCACCCGACTCCTATCGGCGAAGACACTTTCGTGCGCTCCGCGGGAGGCTACGCCGCCAACGTGGAAGCGTTCCGCACTCTCGCACCCGCACCACTCCCGACGGACGGTCTCCCCGCCGCGATCGTGCACGACACCCCAGATACCCCCACGATTGCGACGCTCGTGGCCGTCGCGAACGACTCGCACGCGAGGCCGGATGCTCGAGAGTGGGTAGCCGCGGACACCCTCAAGAACGTCGTGCTTGCCCTCACGGCGCTCGATGGAACTCGAGAGCTCGTCGTGGTCGGGCTCCCGGGAAACCGCGACGTCGACCTCAAGCGCGCCGAGGTTGCGTTTGCTCCCGCCGAGGTGGAGGCAGCGACCGAGGCCGACTTTGCGAAGTATCCCGACCTCGTGAAGGGCTACATCGGGCCGTGGTCTGCCGCTGGTGCTGTGTTGGGCGATGGCTCGGCCACGGGCATCCGCTTCTTGCTCGATCCTTTGGTTTCTGATGGGACCGAGTGGATCACGGGCGCGAACGAACAAGGGAGCCACGTCTTCGGTCTCGTAGCGGGGCGCGACTTCGTCGGCGATGGCACCATCGAGGTTGGTGAAGTGCTCGCAGGAGATGAAGCTCCCGACGGCTCCGGTCCCGTCGAGCTCGCTCGAGGCATGGAGATTGGCCACGTGTTCCAACTCGGTCGCAAGTATGCAGAAGCACTCGGCCTCAAGGTACTCGACGAGAACGGCAAGCTCGTGACCGTCACGATGGGTTCGTACGGAATCGGCGTGACGCGCATCATGGCAGTCATCGCTGAATCGAACAACGACGAAAAGGGACTGATCTGGCCCAGGAACGTCGCTCCGTTTGACGTGCATGTCATTGCGGCAGGGCGCGAGGAAGTCATTTTCGAGACGGCCGAAGCTCTCGTGGGATCTCTCGAGGAGAGCGGATTCGACGTGCTCTTCGATGATCGCCCCAAAGTGTCGCCCGGTGTGAAATTCGGTGACGCCGAACTCTTGGGGGTTCCGCAAATCATCATCGTAGGCCGCGACGCCGCAGAGGGTCGAGTCGAGTTGTGGGACCGTGCAACCGGGGAGCGAACGAGTATCACGCTCGACGCCGTCGGCGCGGCGTTGCAGAGTTAGCCGACTAGTCCTAGGTCGTCAGCGAATTCCGAACGGATTCGCTCGCGAACATTGACGAGATCGGGTCGTTCCCAAAAGAACGCGAGCTTCAGTGCGACAACCGAGTCGCCCGTGGGTTCGTCCTCGAGAACAAACGTCATGAAGCTCTCGGCGACATCCTCAACGACATTCGTCGCGGCGTAGTCGCTCACGAAGTCCTCTTCGTTGGCGAGGTAGAACTCGTAGGCGACATCGGCGTCGTCATTCGCGGCATCCGGTGCGGAATCGCCGTATCCACTCCAGAATTGCTGCGCAAATGCGTTGAGCACGGCGTCGCCGAGAGCGCATCCCTCATCGACCTCAAGAGTCTCGCACTGGGCCGTAGCTTCGAGCTCAGTCGTGCTGAGGGTAAGTGTGTGCGCGTATTCGTGAATGAGCGTTGCGACGAGTTGCTGGGCGTCGTCGCTCGTCGCGAGGTTGGCCGCGAGTATCCAGTACTCCGGGTTATCGTCCTGGTAGACGTAGGCAAGCGTGTCGCTATTGGGGGCATCACCGACGCGGTACTGAATCATGACGCTCGACACGAACTCGGGCGTTGCTACGCGCGTGAAGGTCTCCCAGACCTCGAGAGTGAGGCCAGATGCGGTGGGTTCAAGGGTGCCGTCGTCGAGAACCGAGTAGACCGAAACGGTGCCGAAATCGTCGTCTTGCTCGGTGACGAGAGCGGGCGACGTCGTGGGCTCGTCCCACGGTGCCGTGAACGACAGCAACACCGCCGCGAGAGCAATCCCGACAATGACGGTGAGGGCAATAATCCAGCGAATTCGCACGAGTCAACCGTATGCCCCGCGAGCGCGTGCGACCGATCCCGCTCGACCGGTAAACTGATTCAGCATCGCGGGCACATGCCGAGCGAGCACAAGAAACCGAATAGCGGAGGCCCTCAGTGGACATTGACCTGAGCGTGCTGCGCATGATGGAACGCGAGCGCGAGATTCCTTTCGAGGAGCTAGTGCAGATCATCGAGCAAGCCATTTTGACGGCTTATCTCAAACACACGGGCGAGTCCGACCACAAGGCAGGAGAAGCCCCGTCGCAAGCTCGAGTGCAACTCGATCGCAAGACGGGCAAAGTCGCGATCTTTGTCGCTGAGTTCGACGATGAGGGTGCCGTCATCGGCGAGGCGGAAGACATCCCGAGCGACTTTGGCCGAATCGCTGCGTTTGCGGCGAAGCAAGTTATCAACCAGCGGCTTCGCGACATCGCAGACGACCACGTTCTTGGCGAGTTCAAGGGGCGTGAAGGGGACATTGTTGCGGGCGTAATTCAGCAAGGCCCAAACCCGCGCATGATCCACGTTGACCTTGGCAAAGTCGAAGCAATTCTTCCGCCCGAAGAGCAAGTGCCGAGTGAGGACTATTCCCACGGCAAGCGCATCCGCGTCTACGTCACGGCAGTAAGCAAGGGACTCAAGGGTCCCCAAATCACCGTCAGCCGAACGCACCCCGCGCTCGTGCGCAAGCTCTTCGCACTCGAGGTGCCCGAGATCGCAAGTGGCATCGTCGAGATCACGTCACTCGCGCGAGAAGCCGGGCATCGCACCAAGATGGCCGTGCGGGCGATGGAGCCAGGCGTAAACGCAAAGGGCGCCTGTATCGGCGAGCTCGGGCAGAGAGTGCGCGCAGTCACGGCCGAGCTCAATAACGAGAAGATTGACATCGTCGATTACTCAGACAACCTCGCGACGTTTGTAGCTAACGCGCTCTCGCCTGCGAAGGTCACGAGTTCATTCGTCATTGACGAAGCGACGAAAGCCGTTCGAGCACTCGTACCCGATTACCAGTTGTCGCTAGCGATCGGCAAAGAGGGGCAGAATGCGCGTCTTGCGGCGAAGCTCACGGGGGCCCGAATCGACATCCAGCCCGACTCGATCCTCGAGGGTTAGGCAGAAGTCAGTTGGCGGCGGAGGCGACTGCAGGCCATCCCGGAAGGGCGTAATATGGAAACCGCAAGAACGTGCCTTGGTTGCCGTCTGCGCGCCAATCCCTCCGAATTGTTGCGGGTTGTCGTGAGAGACAGCGAAGTCATTCCGGATCCGTCCGCGACGCTCCCAGGCAGGGGCGGGTGGGTGCATCCCACTCGCGATTGCGTCGAAAAAGCCGTTACACGCAAGGCCTTCGGGCGGGCGTTCAAGGCGACAACGGCGCTCAACCTTGAACGCGTACTTGCAGAGGTACCAGCAATAGATCAAGTATAAAAACGAGCAGGGGACCAACCGGTACCCCCAGACGAACAGGCTGATTGACCTATGGACAACTAATGAGCGGCTCGAAATGAGACCCGTCCGTAAATAATGGTCTGCCCCTGTCAGGGCGCAGGCCCAGACAGGAGAAAAGTGGCTGCCAAACCACGCGTACACGAAGTCGCTGCCGAACTCGGCATCGATAGCAAGGTTGCTCTCGCAAAGCTCAAAGAGATGGGCGAGTTCGTCAAAGGACCGTCGTCCAGCATCGAACCGCCCGTAGCTCGTAAGCTCAAGGCGGCACTCGAGGCCGACGGCATCAAGGCTGCGCCCGCCGCACCCGCGCCCAAAGCTGCCCCCCGCGCAGCAACCCCCAAGCCGCGCGTAGCCGCGCCTGTTGAGGCCGCGCCAGAGGCGGAGCACGACGGTGAGGCCCACGTGGCTGCCGCGCCTCTCACGGTTGCAGAGCGTCAAGCACAAGCGGAAGCGCACGCCGCGCATCCCGAAGCTGACTCAGCAGCGGATGACTCGGCCGCAGGCGAAGGCGGAATTCCACGTCCCGGCCAACCGCGCCCGGGTAACAACCCGTTCGCGTCGAACCAAGGGATGCAACGCCCCGGAATTCCGCGCCCGGGTAACAACCCGTTCGCCTCGAACCAGGGCATGCAACGATCTGGCGCAGCGGGTGCGATTCCCCGCCCCGGCGCACCGCGTCCCGGTGGCCCGGGTCAACCAGGCACGCGTCCGCCCGCCTTCGGCCAGCGCCCAGCTGGCGCCGGTGCAGGCGGATTCCAGCGTCCGGGCGGCGCTGGTCGCCCCGCGGGTGCTGGTGGCGGCTTCCGCCCCGGTGGCGCTCCTGGAGCGGCTCCCGGCAACAACTTCGGACCGAACCGTCCGCCGGCAGGTGGCGCGGGTGGCCGCGGTCGTGGTCCCGGCGGTGGCACCGCCGGTGCGTTCGGGCGCGGCGGCGGAAAGAGCAAGGCGCGCAAGTCGAAGCGCACGCAGCGCGCCGAATTCGAGTTGAGAGAAGCACCGTCGCTCGGTGGAGTGAGCGTTCCACGCGGTGACGGCAAGACGGTCATCCGCTTACGTCGCGGTGCATCGATTACCGATTTTGCAGACAAGATCGACACGAGCCCCGGCAATCTCGTCACGGTTCTCTTTCACCTCGGCCAAATGGCTACGGCGACGGAGTCCCTCGACGAAGCGACGTTCGACATTCTCGGCGAAGAGCTCGGGTTCAAGATCGAAATGGTGTCGCCGGAAGACGAAGATCGCGAATTGCTCGCGGGCTTCGACCTCGACCTCGATCAAGAACTCGAAGACGAGACCGACGAAGACCTCGAGATTCGTCCTCCTGTCGTCACAGTCATGGGCCACGTCGACCACGGAAAGACGCGACTTCTCGACGCGATTCGCAACGCAAACGTCGTTGCGAGCGAGGCCGGTGGAATCACGCAACACATCGGCGCGTACCAAGTCATCACCGAGCACGAGGGCATCGAGCGCGCGATCACGTTCATAGACACCCCGGGTCACGAGGCGTTCACCGCAATGCGTGCTCGAGGTGCTCAAGTCACCGACATCGCGATCCTCGTGGTCGCGGCCGACGACGGAATCATGCCTCAAACCATCGAGGCGCTCAACCACGCGCAAGCCGCTCGGGTACCTATCGTCGTCGCGGTCAACAAGATCGACAAGGATGGGGCAAACCCCGCCAAGGTGCGTCAGCAACTTACCGAGTTCGGTCTCGTCGCCGAGGAGTACGGCGGAGACACGATGTTTATCGACGTCTCGGCGCTCAACAACATCGGTATCCGAGAACTTCTTGACGCAGTGCTTCTCACAGCTGACGCGGGTCTCGACATGCGAGCTAACCCCAACAAGGATGCCCGTGGCGTCGCGATCGAAGCGAAACTCGACAAGGGGCGCGGTGCGGTTGCGACCGTACTCATCCAGTCGGGAACGCTTGAGGTCGGAGACCCCATCGTTGCGGGAACCGCGTACGGCCGCGTCCGAGCGATGTTCGACGAGAACGGCGAGAGCGTCGAGTTTGCGACGCCGGCACGTCCCGTCGCGGTGCTCGGACTCACGTCGGTGCCTCGCGCTGGAGACACGTTCATCGTGACCGACGATGACCGTACCGCTCGCCAGATCGCCGAGAAGCGCGAAGCCGTTGAACGCAACGCGCTCCTCGCTCGTAGCCGCAAGCGCATTAGCCTCGAGGACTTCACGAAGGCCCTCGAAGACGGCAAGGTCGAATCGCTCAACCTCATCATCAAGGGTGACGTTTCGGGAGCCGTCGAGGCGCTCGAAGAGTCACTCCTCAAGATCGAGGTCGACGACTCTGTGCAGTTGCGCATCATCCACCGTGGTGTTGGAGCCGTCACCGAGAGCGATGTCAACCTCGCGACCGTCGACAACGCGATCATCATCGGGTTCAACGTGCGTCCAGACACCAAGGCACGTGAGCGCGCTCAGCGTGAAGGCGTCGACGTTCGCTTCTACTCGGTCATCTACGCGGCGCTCGAGGATGTTGAGAACTCCCTCAAGGGCATGCTCAAGCCCGAGTTCGAAGAGGTGCAGTCTGGTGTCGCCGAGATCCGCGAGGTGTTCCGTTCTTCGAAGTTCGGAAACGTCGCCGGTGTCATCGTGCGTTCGGGCGTCATCACCCGAAACGCGAAGGCTCGCGTCATCCGCGACGGTGTCGTGGTTGGAGACAACCTCGCGATCGAGTCGTTGCGTCGCTTCAAGGATGATGTCACCGAGGTGCGGACCGACTTCGAGGCAGGTATTGGCCTCGGCAAGTTCAACGACATCCAGATCGGTGACGAGATCGAGACGATTGAAATGAAGGAGAAGCCTCGGGTGTAGCTCGGGGTGACGGGTGCTGACGTCGATGCCCCGGCACGGAAAACGGGGCCTCTACCCCGACTTTCCTTAGCCGGACGTCGACCTCAGACACCTCCCATTTCACCCGAAGGCCGGTTGAGTAGCCCGACGGGCGAATCGAAACCCACCGCAAGGAGAGCACGATGGTAGACACAGCGAGAGCAGCCAAGATGGCCGACCGAATCAAGGTCATCGTGGCCAAGACGCTCGAGCGCGGTGTTAAAGATCCGCGCATGGGTTTCGTGACGATCACCGATGTCAAGGTCACGGGCGATCTTCAGCACGCGTCTGTCTTCTACACCGTGTACGGCAGCGACGAAGAACGAAGTGACACCGCGGCGGCCCTCAAGTCTGCGACGGGCATGATGCGCAGCGAGGTCGGCAAGAACATCACGGCGCGACTCACTCCGAGTCTCGAGTTCATCGCCGACGGTATCCCAGAGAACGCGGCGCTCATCGACTCGCTCCTCACGGAAGCCGCTGCGCGGGATGCCGCCGTAGAGAGTCTCGCGAAGACGGCCCACTACGCGGGCGATGAAGACCCATATGTGAAGCCGCGCATCCACTCAGACGAAGACGACGAGTAGCCGCCTTCGGTTCAGCCGAACGCGCGAATGAGAAGCAATAGCCAGATCGGATTGATCAGGATGCTCACCACGAGCACCGCGATCGCGCCGCCCTTGCGCGTCGCGAGCTTCGTCCACACTGCCGCGGCGACGCTCGTGACAACGCACACGGCGATTCCGATGTAGTTGAGGCGCAATACGCGATCGCCCGATTCCCACGTGAGTGCTTCGACCTCGAGCACCCAGAGCACGAGCATGCCGGCGAGCCCGAGCCACGCGATGAGCTTGGGAACGTACGTTCGTGGCGCTGGACCGGTCGGCGTCATCGCAAATGCCGGTCGTGGTGCCGGTTCCGGTGCGGTCGGCGGCGGGGTCTGCGTCATGCGCTGAGCCTAGCGGCGCGGTGCCAGAATTTCGGTCCGAATGTGGGCAGCACTTAGCGCGGCAACTCGAAGCCGTCCGGACCCTCGACCGCGAGTCCGTCTGCGAGCAATCCGACGATCGCGCGCGAGCGCTGAACCTCGTCGGCCCACACCGATTCGATTTCGGCGAGGCGCACGGGAATGTCGCTCGCGCGCAACTCGGCAAGAATCAGGCCGCGGACTTGGCGATCGCTTCCCTCGAACTTCTTCTGCACGGGGGACCGGCGACCCTCGAATTGCGGATACCCCGCGGCTCGCCACGCGCAATCCGCAGCGATGGGACACGATTCGCACAAGGGCGCTCGCGCCGTACACACGATCGCCCCGAGCTCCATCGCTGCGGCGTTGAAGAGCCGGGCATCCGCTTCGTCAACAGGGAGTAGCGCGCTCATCGACTCGAGGTCGCGTCGGGTAGACGCGGGGCCCGGGAGTGCATCGCCGAGAATCGCGCGCGCGATCACGCGTCGCACGTTCGTGTCGACAACGGGGTGTCGCTCGCCGAATGCAAACACCGCGACCGCGCGAGCCGTGTAGTCGCCGACACCAGGGAGCGCGAGGAGTGAAGGCACATCTCGAGGAACGATGCCACCGTGCTGTTCGGTGATCGCGACCGCTGCAGCGTGGAGGTTAAGCGCACGGCGTGGGTAGCCGAGGCGTTCCCATGCGCGCACGGCGTCTCCTGAGCTGCTCGCGGCAAGAGACTCGGGTGTCGGCCAACGTTGAAGCCACGCTTCGAGCAGGGGGATGACGCGCGCGACGGGCGTCTGCTGCAACATGAACTCGCTCACGAGGATGCCCCACGCGCCAAAGCCGTCCCGGCGCCACGGCAGATCCCTGCGGTTCGCGCGATACCAATCGTTCACGGCCGCTGCGATGCTCACACGTCAAACCTAGACTGGAGCCATGGTTCGACTGAGTCAGGAGAAGCGACTACTACTCGACGCGATTGCTGCAGAGTTTCTCAGCAACTACGCGAAAGGTCGAACCATGATCGCGATCGATGGTGCAAACAACAGCGCCGAGTTTGCGGATGCCCTCGCCGCTCGATTGGGCAAGGGACGCCACGCGGTGTTCCGCGCTTCGATGACAAGGTTTCTCAAGCCCAAGGCAGAGCGGCTCGCTCGCGGCCTCGACGCGGCGGACGGTGACTACAACCGAGCCTTCGACTACGAGCTTGTGCGTCGCGTACTCATCGAGCCCTTCAAGCTTGGCGGCAGCGCGGGTTTTGTCACGGCGGCGTTCGATGCCGATCGAGACGTGCCGATCACGATGCAGTTCACGACGGGCCCGCAAGACGCAACGCTCATCGTTGACGGTCCGTTCCTGGGTCGCCCCGAGCTGCGTGGGCTGTGGAACTTCTCGGTGTGGCTAGACGAGAGCGGCGAGGTGCCGCCGGCGCAAAAACTGTACGTCGCCGAAGCCAATCCGCGCGCTCGGGCTAGCGCGATCGTGGATTACCGCGACCCCGGGCATCCAACCCGGCTATTTGTCGACAGCTGCTAGAGGCCGAGTAGCGCCGCGTGCTACGCGGTCGACGACCTCGTCGGGTTCGAAGAACTTTCCGCTCGCTTCGACTTCGTGCACGAGCGCGATGAGAGAGGCATTGACTGGCGCCTCTCGGCCGATCGCTAGAGCCGCGCGTACAACGGCGCCATTGAGAAAGTCGATCTCGGTCGCCTGGCCGCGCCGAATGCTCTGGAGCGTCGACCCCGGATTGGGTGTTTTTCCGACTCGCGCGCTCATGAGCGCGGGGAGTGCTTGACCGAGCCACAATGGAAGGATCGAGAAGAGTGCGAGACCTCGACGCCCGAGACCCTGCAACTTTTCGAAGCGGATGTGGTTTGCGCGCCCGATGCGGACGGTTTCGCGCATGCTCGCGGTCATGATTCGCCGAAGCCTGCTGTCGGCGATGACGTCTTGCACGCTGAGCCCAGTGATTGCAGGCAACGCATTCACTTGATTGATGACGAGTTTCGTCCATTGGGCTCCCGCGAAATTCGGGATGACGCTCGTGGGAAGCACAGCGTTGAGCACCCGGGCGACATAGCGCGCGGGCACATCGTCTGCCCCCGCGATGCCGAGGTACAAGTGCCCACCGGTGGTGATCGTGATTTCGCCCGGCGACAAGAATGATGACGCGAACGTCGCGAGCCCACCGACGATGTCGGATCGTGGCGCGGCTGCCCGCGCAGTTGAAATCGCGTCGAGACCGTTTTGAACGACGAGCAGCGGGATGCCGCGAAACAAGTGAGCGTTGTCTCGAATGGCTGTCGCCGAATCTTGCGCTTTCGTTGCGACGATCACCAATTCGGGCGCGCGCGTCAGGATCTCTGCAGCGTCGACTTGCGCAGTGAAGTCACCCCACGCGCCCTTCAACCGAATGCCTCGATCGAGAATCGCAGCCAGGTGTGCGCCGCGAGCCGTGACCTCAACGTCGTGTCCGCCTCGCGAGAGCACCGCGGCGATGGCGCCGCCGACTGCTCCAGCTCCGACGACTCCGATCCGCATGGTGTCGATCCTATGGCCGGTAGAATCGCGAGCGTGAAACCGCCCCAATCGACGGCCAGCGGCATTCTTCTCGTTGACAAGCCCGACGGCATGACGAGCCACGATGTTGTCGCTCGAGCTCGTCGACTCGTCGGCACGCGAAAGGTTGGCCACGCGGGAACTCTCGATCCCATGGCGACGGGCTTGCTCGTGCTGGGAGTCAACAGCTCGACGAGGCTCCTCACGTTCATTGTGGGCCTCGACAAGGAATACACAGCAACAATTAGGCTCGGTCAATCGACTACAACCGATGATGCCGAGGGAGAAGTGATTTCTTCAGCGGATGCCGCGGCGGTTGCAGCGACGACCGACGCCGTCATCTGGGCATCGGTAGCGCCACTCACGGGCACCATCCTCCAGCGCCCGAGCTCGGTGAGCGCGATCAAGGTCGACGGCAAGCGTGCGTACTCACGAGTGCGTGAGGGCGAAACCGTCGTGCTCGAGCCGCGCGCCGTCACGGTGAGCACGTTTGAGATTCTCGCTATCGCGCGAGGGGATTGGATCGACGTCGACGTGCGCGTCGAGTGCTCTACGGGCACGTATATTCGCGCCCTCGCCCGAGACCTCGGAGCCGCCCTCGGGGTTGGCGGTCACCTGACCGCGCTCCGGCGCACGCGCATCGGCCCCTTCGAGGTTGGCAATGCAACCGAGCTCGACGACGAGCTCGCGAGCGGATTGCTCGCTCCCTCTGCCGTTGCTCGAACGCTCT
>JANOOQ010000295.1:0-9887 GCA_031421515.1 Leifsonia sp. | reverse complement strand
TACTCGTGGTCGCGGGGGAGGCAACTCCGGGGGAGGAGGCGTTCGTCTCAACGCTCCGCTCACTCGCGCTAGAACTCGGCGTGGCGGATGATCTCGCGTTCGTCGGCGCGCTCGACCGCGACGAGCTCGCTGGGCTTCTTGCCGCGGCATCCGTCACGATCGTTCCGTCGTTTTCGGAGACATTCGGACTCGTCGCGCTCGAGTCTGCCGCGGCCGGCACGCCCGTCATTGGTTTTAGGTCGGGCGGGCTCAGTGAGTCGATCGCCGAGGGTGTGTCTGGAGTGCTCTTAGGAACGCGCGACGCGAGATATTGGGCGACCGAGCTCGCGGTCATGATCGAAGATACGGATCGTCTCGCGGCGCTTGCCGTCACGGCGCGAGAGCACGCCAAACGGTTCAGTTGGGGTCGCGCGACCGACCGCTTGCTCGAGGTCTACCGAGACGTGTTGCGTTAGCGCCCGACGAATTCTGCCGTGGTTCTCGTGACGAACGCTTGCATTCCGATGCGAGCATCTTCGCTCGACGCGAGCCGCACGAGTTCGGGCTGGAGCGCGGCTTCTGCCGCGGCATCCCCCTCTCGAATTGCGACGCGCGCGTTTGCCAGCGCAGCTTGAACTGCGAGGGGGGCTTGAGCGGCAACCCGCTGCGCTATCGCGAGCCCGCGCGCAAACTGTTCGCCGTGCGGTACAACTTCTTGAACGAGACCCATGCGGTGCGCCTCGGCTGCGTCAAACGAGTCGCCCGTGAGAATCCAGCGCATCGCGTTGCCCCAGCCGACGGCGCGCGGCAGGCGAATGGTCGCTCCACCGAAGGGGAGGATCCCGCGTGCCACTTCGATTTGGCCGAATGTCGCCGAGTCAGCGGCGACCGCGATGTCGGCGCTCAGAATGAGTTCGATGCCGAGGGTCAAGCACGTGCCTTGAACTGCGATTACGACGGGCTTGCTGAGGCTCTCGCCAGACACTTGCCACGGGTTGATTCCCTCCTCGGGAACCATGTCGAGGCCGCCGCGCGTGATTCTCGGCGCGACATCCGCGAGGTCGAGCCCGCCCGTAAAGTGATCGCCGTGAGCAAACACGAAGCCGACGCGCAACTCGGGGTCGCGCTCCAATTCACCGTATGCGAGCGCTAATTCTTGCAACAGTTGCAAGTCGGCCGCGTTGCGCTTATCGGGCCGATTGAAGCCGATGAGAAACACGGCGCCGTCGCGTTCAGTCGTGATTCGGGGGGCGTCGTTTCCAGTCGAAGTCATGCCGAAAGCCTACGTCGACTTCACGACGCGGCCGCGAGCGCTCCGACGAGTCGCAGAATCGTCGGCATGTCTTCGACAGCGTCGGCGGGCGACGTGGGAGCGAACTGGGTGATTCCCGCTCCCGCGAGCGGAAACCGCTCGAGAAGCTGTTTGAGCGCGTCGACAAGTGCGCTCGCTCGAACACCAAACGGTTCGGGGGACCCGAGCCCCACGATGTCGCTCGGGTCGAGCACGTCCAAGTCGATGTGCACGTAGACGGATGCCGCGCCAGTCGCCTCGACGGCTTCAATGAGTGACTCGCCGCTCACGGCATCCGCGGGGATGCTGCGAACCCCGTTCTCGGCGACAAACACGTCTTCGGCAGCATCAAAATCCCTCGCCCCCGCGAGCACGATGCGCGAGGCATCGAGCAACGTGGGCGGCACGAGCGCGCTCGGTCCATCCCCCACGAGAGTGCGCAACACCATTCCCGTGAATGCGTGCGAAGTGCTCGATTCTGGCGTGTTGAGGTCGGGGTGGGCATCCAGCCACACGACAGCGAGGTCGTGATCGATCACGTGCGAGATCGCCGCGAGTTCGACACCGCAATCGCCGCCAATCGTGATGACGGTGCCCGTCGACCCCGAGAGCACCGACTCAAATCGATCACGCACGAGCTCGATGGAACTGAGTCGGTGTACTCCAGTGTCTTGTTCGTCGCCTGCCTCGAGCGGGATATCCACTACAAGCGTCGAGCTGCTCGGCAGGTCACCGCGAATCGCATCGGCGCCGTCAACGAGCCTCATGGCGCGGGAGGAACCCGAGCCTTGCCATTGCGCAACTACGACGAACGTCGCTGCCATGTCTACTGGCCCGAGGTAACCGCCTTTGGCGCGCCGCCCGCCTTGATCGCGGCGAGCCTGGCTTCGATTTCGACTTGCTTATCGAGATCTTCGAGGCTCTCGAATTGTGAGTCGAGACTGGATGCCGCGATCTCCTGTTGGCCCAAGACCTTGGCCTCTTCGCGGCGAATCTTGTCTTCGAACCGCGAGATCTCGCTCGTGGGGTCGAGGATGTCGATCGATCCGATCGCGTCAGCGACTTGGCGCTGAGCATCCGCGGTCTTGGAGCGAGCGACGAGCTCGTCGCGCTTCGAGGTGAGCTCGGAGAGCTTTGCGCGCATACCCTCGAGACCTGCCTTGAGCTGTTCGACGACGGTCGTTTGCGATGCGATCGTGGGCTCGGCGTTCGTGGCTTCGTTCTCGGCCGAGACTTGCTTGCCGAGCGCGATCTTGGCGAGGTTGTCGAACTTGTCGGCATCCGATGCATTGCCGCCCGCGCGCAGCTCGTCGCCCTTCGCGCTCGCCGCGAGAGCCTTGCGTCCCCAGTCGCCGGCCGCCGCGACATCCTCCGCGTGATCTTGCTCCATGAGGCGCAAGTTGCCGATGGTTTGAGCGACGGCGCTTTCTGCTTCAGCGATGCTGTTCGTGTAGTCGCGCACGAGCTGATCGAGCAGCAGTTGCGGGTCTTCGGCCTGATCGATGAGGGCGTTGATGTTTGCCTTCAAGAGTTGAGTGATGCGTCCGAGGATGGATTGCTTTGCCATGTCGACGTGCCTTTCGTGAGGGGAACGATTGAAAAGTCTGGTTTAGAACCTACCGCCGCGACTGCTGCGGCCACCACTGCTACGGCTCGCGCTGCGCGAACTTCCGCCGAATGAGCCGCTTCGCAAGCTCGAACTCGAGCGCCGACTGCTCGAGCCGCCGCCAGACCAGCCGCTGCTCGAGCTCCCGCCACTCAATAGGCCGCCAACGAGACCGCCGAGCAAGCCGCCCAGATCGGCACCGTCGTAGCCGCCGCTTGAGCGGGTCGTGGTTTGTTGTGAGTTGAAGCTCGCGACGTCCCGACTCGCCAACTCGAATGCGCTTGCCGCGAGTTCGCTAGCACGTTGTGCTTGCGCTAGGGCCGCGATGGGATCGGAGGATGCGACCGCTTCGGCTTGCGCCAAGAGGCGATCAGCTTCAGCAACGCGCGTGCGCGCAGACTCTCCGATTCCGCCACGTCTCGTCGTGATGAATTCCTTCGCGCTCGCGATTTGCGCGCGCGCCGCGCCGAGGGACGCATCGAGTTGAGAACGAGTGGCCGCGACTTTTGCCTGTGCGTCGCGCACGTTGACGAAGACGGTTTCGAGCGCGGCGTTGGCTTGCTCGACTTGCGTGAGACTAGCTAGCGGGTCGCTTGAGCCTTTATTCGCGACAGCGAGAGCGGCTGCCGCTGACTCGATCGCCGGGGTTAGCGCCGCATCGACGGGAAGAGCGCGCGCGGCCGTGATGTCGGAAGTCGTGTCGTCGACGGCCGTCTTGAGCTTGGTAATGGCCTCGTCGAGGCTCGACTTGAGCCTGTCGATCGCGTCGAACAGTTCGGCAGCTTGACCGACACTCGCTTGCGCCGTGCGAACCGCGATCGCTGCATCAGCGTTCTTCGCCGCGCCAATGAAACCCGTCGCACTCGAGATAGCGGTGTCAGCGAACGTCAAGAGTTTTTGCGCTTGCGCGACGTTGGTCGAGACCGACGCTAGTGCGCTCGCCGCGTAGATTCCATCGAGTTTCGAGAGCGTGGCTTTAGCCGCAGCAGAGCGCTCGAGAGTCGCAGTGCGCTGCGAGGTGACCTTTGCGAGCGCATCCGGAACATTCTTCTCAAGCTGACGCAAGTCGTCGAAGGCGTCGGCTTGACTGTCGAGCTCGGCGTCTGCGGCTTCGCAGAGTTGAATGATTTCGGTCGTCAGCGCGCGCTTGTCTGCTTCGGTCTCGGGGTTGTGGTCGTCGAGTTTTTGCCTAATGGTGAAGGCCGCCGCAACCTTGGATTTAGCCGCGATGAGCGCCTTCGTGAAATCGGCGGTCGCTGCTTCGCCGAATTGCGCGACCGCAAACCCGAGTTCTTGCTCGCTCGTCTTGAGGGAGTCGTCGAGTTGTACGAGCAAACTTCCCGCGCGAGTATCGAGTTGTTTGAGGGTCATTTGGCCCGGCACGCTCGTCGTCGTGCCGTCTTTGCCGCGCCGACGGATGCGCGAATAGATGAACACGCCAGCCCCGACCACTGCGACGCCCCCGACGATCGGCAGAATCGGAATTCCGCCGCTTGCGTTGGGCTCGACAGGCGCGGCGGGCTCGTCGACGGCGACGTCGCCGCCCGCGGCTTCGAGCGCGAGTGCCACGGCGCCCGCGATCGCGGCATCCGCCCAGTGGTCATTGCGAAGCTCGGCCTCGATCGCCAATTCGACATTGGTGATTTGCGATTCGTCTAGCGGCAACTCATCAGCGACCGATAGCCCGTAAAGTCGATCGTCGAGCGCGACGGCGAGCAGCACGTCGTTCACGCCGAGGCTGTTCTTACCCGCAGTCTCATCCGCCCACTGGATCGGGTCCGTTGCGGCGGTAAACGAGTCGACGTACACCACGAAGAGTTGGACGCCCGAGCTTTCGTAAGACGAATCGAGCGCCGCGAGCACTCTCGACTCGTCACCCGTGATGGCCCCGACCGTGTCGAGTACGTACGCGCCGTCGAGGTCAACGGGATCCTGAGCGTGGGCCCCTAGCGGCACCGAGAGGGCCAACAATCCCACAGTTAGCGCTGTAACTGCGCCCAATCGTGACCACATCCGGATAGCTCCTTCGCAACGATAACGAGAGGAATTCTATTCGGTTGTTCGGCTCACTCGAGAGTGATTGTCGATCGAGGCCCCGACACGAGGTCGGCGAATGGCGAGTACTCCGCGGCGAGAGATTCGTCGAGCACGAAGTCGATCGCCGCACTCAGGCCAAAGCTGCCCGGCTCGAGAGCGGGTAGATCATCGCGAAACACTTCGGCCATGTCGTCCTCCACCCCGCACAACACCGGAGTGAAGGATGCCGCGTAGTCGAGTGACTCGCCCGGCGCGAGATCGACGATCACGAGTGACATGACCATGGCGCCATTGCTGTGCCACAGCGCAACTCCGTCGCGCGACACCGTAATCGCGGGGGCAGCGGCCGTCGTTCCTACGATGGGTTGCGTGCCGAAGTTGGTCATGCGCACGACACCCTGGATGGGCTCGGTGCCCACCGGCGCGGACTCGGGGAACGCGACATCCAGTTGAAGTCCATATGGGCTAGTGGCAACTTCGGCGAGCGGCGCTCCACACAAATTGAGCTTGTCGGCGGGCGCGCGCTTGATCTCCGTTGTCGCCACCTCGCCAGCGACGGATTGATCGTCCGCGGATTGATCCATCGTCGAAGTAGTCGGCGGAGTCGACACGAACGTGGGTTGCACGAACACCCCGATTCCCACGATCGCGAGCACCCCTACGGCGCCCGCGCCGACTTGTTGCGGGATCCGGCGTCGACGACTTCGCGCGACGATCTTCTCGGCATCAAGCGTGTTTGGCGCACTCGAGTCCGCGAACATGTCGCGAAGGTCCTTTTCACTCCGCACGAGTGTCTCCTGTCGTTGTGTCGTCGCCAACGGAGATCGCCATCTTGCCGAGCCCGTCGCTCAAATACCGCTTGACGGCACCCGAACTGATCTCGAGCAGATCCGCGATGTCGTCCACCTTGAGATCTTCGTAATAGCGCAACACGAGGCACGCGCGCTCGCGAGGCGTGAGTTTCATGAGTTCCGTGCGTAAATCGAGCCGCGATTCGGTGTCGACATCCTTAGGCTCATCGAGGTCGGGTACCACCTGCAAGTGCGCGATCTTTCGCCACCGGCTCGTGCGCCTTCCCGAATCGAGATACGTGTTCAGGATGGCGCGGCGCACGTACGCCTCGGCACTCGAGATCGAGAACCCGTTGCGTAACCTGCCGAAGGTCTTGACGAGTGCGTCTTGAACGAGGTCGGACGCGTCGTCGCGGCTTCCCGAAATTAGGTACGCGTAGCGCGTAAGTGCGTCGCCGCGTTCCGCGACAAGTCGACTGACGACGTCTTCCCAGCGTTCGTGAGCGCTCGAAGCTTCGGCCAACCCATGCCTCCTCGGTACCGTCGTCTCAAAAGTAGTGCTGCTCACACTTACTTAGACGAGCATTGCCGACGAAACGTTGGGCTGCGTGTCGACTAAGCCAATTTTGCGCGCAAGACCTCGAGCTGTTTCGTGACGGCATCGGGCACTCGGCCGTCAAACGTCGCGAAGAACTCCTCCGTCGAATCGACTTCAGCGAGCCACGAGTCGCGATCGATCGCGAAGAGTTTGGTCATGTCTTCCGCGCTCACGTCGAGCCCGTCGAGATTGATTCCGCCCTCGCTCGGGATGAGGCCAAGCGGGCTCTCTTGAGCCGAGACTTGCCCATCGACTCGCTGCAGAATCCACTCGAGAACTCGCGAGTTCTCGCCGAACCCCGGCCACAAGAAGCGACCGTCTTCGCCCTTTCGGAACCAATTGACTTGAAACACGCGAGGCACTTCGCCCGAGGCCTGCAGCTCTTGACCGATCGACAACCAGTGTGCCCAGTGGTCGGCCATGTTGTAGCCGCAGAAGGGAGCCATTGCGAAGGGGTCTCGCCTTAGCTCGCCGAGGGTGCCTTCGGCGGCCGCCGTCCGCTCGGATGAGATCGTTGCGCCCAGGTAGACGCCATGCTCCCAATCCCGTGCCTCCACCACTAGCGGCACGTTGGTCGCGCGGCGACCGCCAAAGATTATTGCGTCGATAACGACGCCTTGCGGGTCCTCCCAGTCGTCCGAGATGCTCGGGCACTGGCGGGCCGCAACGGTAAATCGTGAGTTGGGGTGGGCAGCGGGACGACCGGATGCTGGCGTCCACGGTTTACCCTCCCAGTCAGTGAGGCGTGCTGGGGCCGAATCGCTCATGCCCTCCCACCACACGTCGCCGTCCTCGCGAAGCGCGACATTTGTGAAGATCGTGTTGCCCCAAATGGTGTCCATCGCGGTCGCGTTGGTCGAGTATCCGGTTCCCGGGGCGACACCAAAGAAGCCTGCCTCTGGATTGATCGCGCGCAGCTTTCCGTCGGCACCTCGGCCGAGCCACGCGATGTCGTCGCCGATAGTCTCGACCGTCCATCCGTCGACCGTGGGTTGCATCATTGCGAGGTTGGTCTTGCCGCACGCGCTCGGGAACGCCGCGGCCACGTGAAATACCTTGCCGCTCGGGTTCGTGACTTTGATGATGAGCATGTGCTCGGCGAGCCAGCCCTCGTCTCTCGCCATAACAGAAGCGATGCGAAGCGCGAAGGACTTCTTTCCGAGTAGAGCGTTGCCGCCGTACCCGGAACCGAACGACCAGATCTCTCGGGTCTCGGGAAAGTGCGTGATGTACTTGGTGTCGTTACACGGCCAGGGAACGTCTTGTTGGCCCGGGTCGAGTGGTGCGCCCACGCTGTGGATGGCGCGCACCCACGGAGTCGACGGGCCGATTTGCGCGAGGGCTTCGGTGCCCATGCGCGTCATGATTCCCATGCTCGCGGCAACGTACGGAGAGTCGGTTACTTGAACCCCGAGTCGAGCGAGCGGCGAGCCCACGGGACCCATCGAGAACGGCACGACGTACATCGTGCGGCCGCGCATACTTGCGTTGAAGAGCGGATTGAGGATGGCCTTCATCTCGGTGGGATCGCGCCAATTGTTTGTGGGGCCGGCGTCGGCGGCGTCTACCGAGCAAATGAAAGTGCGGTCCTCGACGCGGGCTACATCGCTCGGGTCGCTTCGGGCGAGAAAGCTATACGGCCGGTGCTCTGCATTGAGTTTGATGAGGGTGCCCGATTCGACCATTTGTCGCGCGAGTTCATCCCACTCGCGCTTCGAACCGTCGCACCAGACGATTCGGTCGGGAAGCGTGAGGGACGCAATGTCGTCGACCCACTCGATAACTGATTGCGCGGCGCCGTCGGGGGCCGAGGCCTGGGTTCGGGTCATCGTTGCGACGCTCACGAGAGTCCTTCCGCTTCAAAAAACTGTTGTTATTCCACTATGGCGCGACCAATTGGGCATGTTCTGAAGAAACAAGTGGAAAGATCGCTAGTTCTTTCGCTATTCTCAACCTGTGGATGATCTTGTGACCCTCGGCCAACGAATCCGGCACTTCCGAACGGGCGCGGGCCTCACGCTCGATCAACTCGGCGACCGCGTGGGAATCGCGGGAAGTCAGCTTTCCCTGATGGAGAACGGCCGCCGCGAACCGCGTCTTACCTTGCTCTCAGCGATCGCCGGCGTCGTCGGTATCCAACTCGCCGAGCTACTCGATGAAGCCCCACCCTCGAAGCGCGCTGCGCTCGAGATCGAGCTCGACCGAGCGCAGCGCTCGAGTGTGTACGCGTCTCTTGGACTGCCGAGCATCCGCCCCGCAAAGGCGACAAGCGACGACACACTCCAGGCGCTCGTGGGACTGCATCACGAGTTGGCGCGGCGAGCTCGAGAAGCGGTCGCGACGCCCGAAGAGGCGAGGCGAGCGAATACTGAGCTGCGCCAAAATATGCGCGCGCTCGACAACTACTTGCCCGACATCGAAGTGATCGCCGAGAAACTGCTCGCGGATGTTGGCCACACGACGGGCGCACTCACGCATCGTTCCGTGAGCCGGATCGCTGAGGCACTCGGGTTCGAGCTCGTGCACGTCAACGATCTGCCGCACTCGGCGCGATCCGTGACTGACCTCGAAAATGGGCGAATCTATTTGCCGCCGGCATCGATTCCGGGCGGGCACGGTCTTCGCGGCATGGCCCTTCAAGCGATGGGGCACCGCGTGCTGGGCCACGAGAATCCCGGCAACTACGCCGACTTCTTAAAGCAGCGTCTCGAGATCAACTACTTCGCTGCCGCCGTTCTCATGCCGCAGCGACAGTCGGTCGAGTTCTTGACGAGCGCGAAAGCCGACCGCAACATCGCGGTCGAAGACTTTCGGGATGCATTCGGTGTGACTCACGAGGCGGCCGCGCTTCGCTTCACGAACCTCGCAACGGTTCACCTTGATCTCCACGTGCACTTCTTGCGCGTGGGCGACGATGGTGCGGTTTCGAAGGCCTACGAAAACGACGGGCTGCGATTGCCAGTGGATGTCACGGGCTCAACAGAAGGCCAGCTCGTGTGCCGACACTGGAGTGCCCGCACGGCCTTCACGCGCACTAACCGCACGACCGAGTTTTACCAATACACGGATACACCGGAGGGAACGTTCTTCGACTCGACCCAAACCGGCACGACGGCCGCGGAGGAGTTCTCCATCACGATCGGTGTTCCGTTCGCGCACTCCAAGTGGTTCCGCGGGCGCGAAACCACTATTCGCACGAGATCGACATGCCCTGACGAGAACTGCTGCCGCAGACCCGAACCGCAGTTGAGCGACCGGTGGAGCGGTAAGGCGTGGTCGAGCGCCAAGCTGCACGCGCACATCCTGTCGCCTCTGCCGTCGGGCACGTTCCCCGGCGTCGACGATCGCGAGCTCTACGAGTTTCTCGAGGCGCACTCGGGGTGAGCTTCGCCGCACTTCCTTCGCCGAGCCTCCACTTGTGGTGACTTCGGCGGCGGCGGACCCCGCCACAACTGGAGACTCGGCGAGGGTCTCGGAGGCGGGCCGGCGACCGGCGCGCTAGGCCGAGCCGAGGGCTCGCGCCGCCGCGGCGCCCGCGACGCGCAGCCAGCGTTCGGGCTCGGCGAGGGCGGCCTCGCGCGACCC